>JAISAK010000150.1 GCA_031266695.1 Treponema sp. | reverse complement strand
GGCATAGCCCGCCCTCTCCAGAATGTCCCAGCCCAGAAGCCAGAGCCGATCCGCTTCGTCATCAGAAGGGCTGCCCGGCAGCTTAGGGTCGGCGGTCAGGGCATAGAGGGACACGTGGGCGGGGTTGAAAGCCAGGAGGGTTTCGATGTCCTCCACAAGGACCTTTTCGTCCTGGCCGGGAAGCCCCGAGATGAGGTCCGCAGAAAAAGCGCCGGGAAACAGGGCGGAAACCAGGGAGAGGCGTTCCGGGAGCAGTCTCCCCTCCCCTACCCGGTGAACCAGGCGGCGGGAAGTTTCGTGGAAGGTCTGGACGCCCAGGCTTATGCGGCTTACCCCGCCCTCCCGGCAGGCGCTGAGGAAGGCTTCATCCGCAGATTCGGGGTTGGCCTCCACGGTAACTTCTTCCGGCCAGGCGGGAAGGAGGGCCCGGAGACCGGCAAGGAGGCGCTTCATGCGGACGGCGCCCAGGATGGAGGGAGTACCGCCCCCCAGGTACAGAGTGGGAACCCTGCTCACGGCGAAACGGGCCAGACATTCCCGGACGGCGGCAAGGAGGGTGTCTATAAACGCGTCGAGTCCGGGGCCGCCTGGGCGGATAGTGACGGAATAGAAGTCGCAGTAATCGCAGGCGCCGGCGCAGAAAGGGATGTGGAGGTAGAGAGACGCTTCCATTACCTCATTTTACCGGACAAGCTAAATGACGTGAAGCGCTCTTTGGTGCCAGGCACCAAAATGACGCAGTCATCATGGCGCAGTCATCATGGCGCGGAGCGATCATTCCGCCGATTTCCACTATCCCCCGCAAAGCGACTGAATAGTTACAAAAAATCAACGGCATAAAAAGGCGTTGTATGAAAATATTTGATTGTCACCAATTAAGAATGATTGTATTATATTTCTTGGAAAAGCCTCATAGCATAAAAGGAGGAAGATATGCTTAAAACCGATCAGGAATTTTTAAATTTGGTAAAAGCCGGTATTCCGGTAATCCAGATTATCAGCTATGAATTTCTTAGGGCGCAATCCATGCTAATGTATGCTTCCAAACAACTGAACCGGGAACTCTTTTTCTGGGACATTGTTGACGGCATAAGAAAATATGATCCCGGAAAAAAACAATATGACGTCATCCAGGCTGATCCCGATCCCCATCTGGCGCTGGATTTTTTTATGGGAGCGGGGGAGACGGGTGCGGGGGAGAACGAAGACAAAAAAGACCTTATTCTTGTACTTGACGATTTTCATCCCAATATGGTTTCCGCTAATCCCGGTATCGTAAAAAAATTCCGTAAAATCGCGCAACCGGCCAATGCTTCCGCAGATAAGACACTCATCCTTCTCCAGCCCCTGCACGACACCCGTGAGTATAGATTTCCCGTGGAACTGGAAAAAGAAGTCCATGTCTTTACCATACCGTATCCAGAATATATAGATATTGCGGCAACCTACCAGAAGGTTCGCCTCATGAAAGACATACCCGCCGCGAACGCGCCCGAGGAACCTCCGGGCGATCTGATAAGCGCGGCCCTTGGCTTGTCCACTATGGAAGCGGAAAAGGCGTTTTCACTTGCCTATATCGTACACGGCAGGCTCACCAGCGCGGAAATTCCCTTTATCATCCGGGAAAAAGAAAACGTTATCAGGCAAAGCGGATACCTTGAATATTACCACCCCAAAGAAAACATAGAAGACATTGGCGGACTTGACGTGTTAAAGAACTGGCTTGTCAAAAGGGGCCGGGGGTTTGAAAAAAAGGCCGAAGAATTCGGCCTTAGCTTTCCCCGGGGAATTTTGATTATGGGAATTCCCGGAACGGGAAAAAGCCTTACCGCAAAGGCAATAGGAAACCTCTGGCAGTTCCCCCTGCTCCGGCTGGATATGGGCAAGGTATTTGCCGGGTTTGTCGGCGAGTCCGAGCGCAATATCCGGGAAGCCCTCAATATCGCGGAAGCTATCGCCCCGTCTATCCTGTGGATCGATGAAATCGAAAAAGGGGCTGCCGGGATTTCTTCTTCCGATAAAACCGATGGGGGAACCTCTTCCAGAGTCTTGGGTACGTTTCTTACCTGGCTCCAGGAAAAAACAAAACCCGTGTTTGTGGCTGCCACGGCAAACCGGTGGTGGGAGCTCCCGCCCGAACTGCTGCGGAAAGGCCGGGTTGACGAAATATTTTTTACCGATCTCCCTACGCTCAGGGAGCGACAAAAAATCATTGAAATTCATCTAAAAAAGAAGAAGCGGGATCCGGCCCGGTTCAACGTCAAACTCATTGCCGAAAAGAGCAATTTTTTTTCCGGCGCCGAAATTGAGCAGGCGATCACCGAGGCCCTGTTCCAGGCATACGCCGATAATGAACGGGAATTAACAAATGAGGATATTACCGGCGCCCTGACAAACATTTATCCCCTGTCGCGGACTATGCCGGAAGCCATTAAGAAAATACGGGAATGGGCAAAAAACCGGGCGGTCCCGGCGTCTTCCGAAGAACCCGAAGCCGCCGTACCAAGCGGCGCCGGGCCCCGGCTTAAGCAGGAAATAATAGATCCCTTCGAATATACTCACCAGGGAGGAGAAGATGGCTGAACAGCGAATAGAAATAACGATTGACCAGGATGGTAAAATCGAGGCTTCATCGGAAGGATTTAAGGGAGAAACCTGCCTTGCGGAGCTTGAAAAACTGCTGGGAGAATTCGGACATGCGGCGTCGGTATCAAAAAAAGACGCCTTTTACCAAAGAACCCAGGCTTCCGTGGCGAACAGGATAACAATGAGCGGAGGAAACTCATGAGTTGTATGATCAAAAGCCTTACCCCCTTTCTCAACAGGGACATTCTGGCCCAAGCCCTTACCCGCATAGGGTGCGAGTATACCATCCAGGGCGATGAGATAATTACCGGACGGAAAGACTGGCATGGCAATCAAACGTTCATATTCCGGGACGGGAAGTACCTGTTTCAGCACGATGAAACCCAGCTCAACTTAAGCAATTACGGCTCCGAAGCGTATAAACCTCTGCGGAATTTTCTGGAGGCCGTGGAAAAAGAGTACAACGCCGTCTGCCGGGAAATTACGGAAGCCGAAGAACAGGCCCGGCTGGAAAGGGAACGGAAAGAATACGTGGAAAAACAAAAAGAGGCCATTATCGCCAAGGCCAAGGCTCAGGGCTATTCGGTGCGGGAAGAAAAGGCAGGGGACAAGGTAAAGCTCGTGCTTCGCAGGGTAACCTACTGACATGAACATCGCCCATATCGAGGAGCGCAGTTACGTTAACGGCCCCGGCTGCCGTTTTGTCATCTGGACCCAGGGCTGTTCCATCCGCTGTAAAGGCTGCGCCAACCGGTCAATGTGGGATTCCCGTCCCAACAGGGTCATCCCGGCGGAGGCGCTGTTTGAAAGCATCCTGGCCGGGCGGCCCGCCCTTGAGGGTCTTACCCTTTCCGGCGGGGAGCCGCTGGATCAGTACGGCGAAACCCTGACCCTCCTGGAGCTATGCGCGGATCGCGGGATCAGCGCCATGGTGTATACCGGCTATCAAACAGGTCAAATAACCGAAAAGGGCATGGCCCGCCTCTTTGATCTGGCAGATATTCTGATTACCGGCCCCTATGAAGAAGATAAAAGGACCCTTAACCGCCAATGGACAGGATCAACAAACCAGCAAATCCACTTTTTAAGCAGCCGGTATAAGGACTACGCCCCGCAAGACGCCAATTATGTGGAAGTTTCCCTTGACGCAGCAGGCGGATTAGCCGTTACGGGTTTTCCGCCGATTGACGCGGGGATGATGACTTGAGTATCCGCTCCGCCAT
>JAISAK010000058.1 GCA_031266695.1 Treponema sp. | reverse complement strand
AAAAATGGACAATGCCGATACGGGATTGGGGGGCCGCCCACAATCAATTTGCAATCATTTACGGGGACGACAGAGTCCCCCTATGATTTACCGTTTACACAAAAATATTTACAGGCTCGAAACTCCGTGCCCTCTGTGGTAAAATTCTTCCTCTTCCGTTCGTATGGTCGAACCAAAGGTTCGTCGTGGTTCATCTTTCCTTCCTACTTCTTTGACTTCGAACCTTCGGTTCGTTGTGATCTCCGTGGTTTTTCTTCTTATTCGACTTCTTCGCCTTCGTGGTAATTCTTCTCTTCTAACGCCCCTAATACATTTACCCGGTGCTGTGGCCGTTTTTGGGGCTCCCACCGCGCTGCTTTCAGCCTCTTAACATGCTTACGCATGCTTCTTTGGGTGTGTGTTCGTTCGTATGGTTCGTGGTTCATTTCTTCCATTTTTCGCCGTGACACCGGCTCGCTTTAAAAAAAACGGCTTCCGATGTATTCCACCGTTTTGCGCAGGTCTCCGTCCAGGGGGCGGTCGTCTTCCAGGGGGGCAAAGTACGAAAAGACCCGGCCGCAGGTTTCGGCCGCGGCGGTTTCGGGAAGGGAACCTTTGCCGAAACGGAGGTTCAGGGCCTGCGCCGCCGCGAGCAGGGCGGCGGCGGCAACCTGGGCGCCAAGCTCAAGAACCCTGACGCAGTCCCTGGCCGCGATGGTACCCATGCTCACCTTGTCCTGGTTGTGGCACTCGGTGGAGCGGGAAAAAACACTGGCGGGAATGGTATTCTTGAGGGCCTCCGCGGCCCAGGCGGAGGCGGCTATCTGCACGGCCTTAAAGCCGTGGTTGTAGGAAAGGCTCTTGGAGGAACCGGAAAGGTTTAAAGGAAGCCCCCGGTTAAACTTGCCGTCCACCATCAGCGCAAGCTGCCGGTCAAGGAGATCGGCAATGTTGGCCCCGATGTTTTTGAGGGAATCCATGGCAAAACAGATATGGCCGCCGTAAAAATGGCCTCCGTGGTAGACCGAGCGGGTTTCGGGATCGATAATGGGGTTATCGTTGGCGCTGTTCATTTCGACTTCGATGAGCCGCCGCAGGGTATCCCGCATATCGTAGAAAACGCCGATTACATGGGGCGCGCAGCGGATGGAATAGGCGTCCTGTATCCGGGCGGGAACAACCCCGTCCCGTGAAGCGGAATCGCCTTCTCCTTCCATGGCGCAGCGTATTTTTTCCGCGGCCAGAGCCTGGCCGGGGTGGGGCTTTACCTCGAAGAGACGCCTGAAAAAATGGTAGACGTTTCCCTTGAGGGCAAGGGAGTTCATGGCCGTAATGCGGCAGGAAAGATCCGCCAGATAGTCGGCGCTGAAAAAGGCCCCGGCGGCCACGGCGTTCATTACCGCGGTGCCGTTCATAATGGCAATGGCCTCTTTGGGACGGAAGCTGTAAAGGGGCCGTCCCAGTTCTTTCAAAACCTCCGCCGCGGGCCGGACCTTTCCCCGGTAAAGTACATCCCTTTCGCCGATAAGCGCGCCCGCGAGGTAGGAAAGGGGCGTCAGATCGCCGGAAGCGCCCACGGAACCTTCCTGGGGAATAAGGGGAAGAATGTCCTCTTCAAGAAAAAAGCTGAGGGCCCTGAGCAGGGCGGAGCTTACCCCCGAATAGCCCTGGGCCAGGGTATTGAGCCGGACAATCATAATCGCCCGGGTGGTTCTTTCGTCAAAGAAATCCCCCAGCCCGCAGCCGTGGTAGCGGGTCAGATTGACCGGAAGGTCCCGGTAATGTTCGGGGCTGACAACTTCGGTGCAGGAGTCGCCGTAGCCCGTGGTTACGCCGTAAATGCCGCCCTTTTCGGCAATGGTTTTATCCAAAAACGCGGCGCCCTCGTCTATGCGTTTTTCCAGTTCCGCCGAGGCCCAAAGCCGGGCGCCGCCCGCCTTTTCCGCGGCCGAAACAAGCGCTTCGATAGTAAGCGGCGCCTTTCCGATTTCAAGTACTTCAAAGTTGTTCTTGTTCATGATACTCCTCGATTTGATGGGCTGTTAGCTTTGCCGGTAGCCGTTCAGGAAAGACGCGAGCCGGCGCATGGCGTCGTCAAGGGTGTCTTTGTCCGGCAGAAATACAATGCGAAAATGATCCGGGTCCTTCCAGTTAAAGCCCGTGCCGTGGACAAGGAGCAGATGCTGGTCCCGCAGCAGATCGATCATAAACTTTTCATCGTCGGTGATATTGAAACGCTTTATATCCATTCTGGGGAAACAGTAGAGCGCGCCCCTGGGCATAACTACCGAAAGGCCCGGTATGGCGTTCACCATGCTTACCGCCGTATCCCGCTGCTCCTTTAAACGGCCGCCGGGAAGGAGAAAATCTTTGATGCTCTGGTAGCCCCCCAGGGCGGTCTGGATGCCGAACTGGGAAGGCATATTGGCGCAGAGCCGCATATTGGAAAGCATTTCCAGCCCTTCCACATAATCCGCCGCGTTTTTCCTGTTTCCCGAAAGCACCATCCAGCCCGCCCGGAATCCGGCGGCGCGCCAGGCTTTGGAAAGGCCGTCAAAGCTGATGGTAAAGATATCGGGCGCCACGGACGCCATGGGAATATGTACGGCGCCTTCGTAGGTAATGCGGCTGTAAATCTCGTCGGCGTATACGATAAGGCCGTGTTCCCGCGCGAGAGCCGCGATTCCCTCAAGGGTTGAGCGCTCGTATACCGCGCCGGTGGGGTTGTTGGGGTTGATAACCACAATGGCCTTGGTTTTGGCGCTGACTTTGGCGCGCATATCGTCCAGGTCGGGGTTCCAGAGCGAGGACTCGTCGCAGAGGTAATGCACCGCCCGGCCGCCGGCAAGGGTTATGGCCGCGGTCCAAAGGGGATAGTCCGGCATGGGGACAAGTACCTCGTCCCCCGCGTCAAGGAGCCCCTGCATGGAAATCATGATAAGCTCGCTTACCCCGTTCCCGATGTAGATGTCGTCGATTCCCACGTCCATGATCCCCTTGGACTGGAAGTCCTGCATCACCGCTTTGCGCGCGGCAAAGAGGCCCCGGGAATCGCCGTAGCCCTGGGCCTTGTGGAGATTCACAATCACGTCGTGGAGGATCTCGTCGGGCGCGTTGAAGCCGAAGGGGGCGGGGTTGCCGATATTGAGCTTGATAATACTGAAGCCCTCGTCCTCAAGCCGCTTTGCCTCTTTAAGAACGGGCCCCCGGATATCGTAGCAGACCTTGTCCAGTTTTGTGGATTTTTCGAAGATTTTCAATTTGTTCCCCCCTGCCCGCCGTAAAGCCGGACGCCGGCTTCGTCAATATATTTCCTGATAATGGCGGCGTGAACGTCGCTTTCAACCTTGGCCGCTTCCTTTTTCCAGCCGCTAATTCCCCGGATCGCCTTTTTGACGCGCTTCTCCCCTTCGGCCGCGATCTGCCGGCATTCGTCCCGGTTTTTCGAGTATTTCAGCAGGCTGGTATTAAGAAAATAGACGGAAAGTCCGGCGATAAGGCCGTCGGTGGAAGCGGCGGCCAGGGCTTTGAACTCAGCCTCGGCTTTGGCGAAATCCCTCGAAAGCAGCCGGGAAAAGCCGTAATACCAGCGAATCCATTGAAGGTCCTTCGCCTTTACCTTTGCCTTTTCCAGCCGGGCCTGAAAAAAATCGGAAGCCCCCGCGAAATCCCCCACAAGAATCCGGGCGGCGCCGAAAATAAGGGCGTTTTCCTCAAGAAGGGCGGGCCTGGCAAGGGCAAGCTTGTTTTCAAGGTTAAGAAGGCCCCGGGAATCGCTCATAACAAGGTAAGAATTCGTCAAAAGCTGAACCAGGCGGCGGGAATAGCGGCCCCGGTGGATAACCCGCTGCTCCAGATAATCAACCAGGGCCGGCCAGTCTTCCCTTTCCAGAAGCGTAAAAAGCCTGTGATTCACCAGGTAAAATACGTTAAAACCAAGCAGCGCGAGAACCAGAATCAGCGTCAGGGGCAGGAGGGCGTACCGGAAATTCGCCATATAATCCTGCCCCAGAAAAATAAGCGGCAGCAGGCAGACAGCCGATAGAAAAAGCAGTATTATTGTGTTAAAGAAGATAAAGATGAATTTGAATTTCAAGCAAAAATCTCCTCCGCCGGAAAGGGTGCAAAAGTTACAATACCCCGGTTGTCCCAAGGGGCAAAATTATGATAAAGGAAAGAAAAGGGCAAGTCAACGATGAAAAAATACAGTATCAAGGATATTCCGCCGGAAAGCTATTTTACCAAGATGGTCTATCTCGATTCCCAGTTTATCCTTGCCGCCCCGGAAATGCCCTTTTCCCGGGAACTGATAAATACCCTGCTTGAGCGGGAATTACGCGAGGTTTACAGCGACGGCGAACCCCGGGAAGACTATGTGCCCGACGGAGTCAAGGCCGAGGAAGAAGGCGACGCAACGGTAGACCCTACCGACATGGCAACCATGAGCGACGCCGGCAAGATACAACTGGCGGAAAACTTCTACGAATCCCTGCTGAAATACGCGGATAATCTTTTTACCGTTGTGGCTATAAAGAACGAACTTGATTTTAAATCCGTGGCGGAGAAGATCAAGACCGTCTGCGACTTTGTCCGGGAGGATCGCCGTTTCCTCATGCGGGTGCTGAAAAACACCGATCCCCCGGAGAATCAGAATTATCTTTCGTCCCACGCGGTCCGTTCCACCATCATCGCCATTATCATCGGAACCTACCTCAAGCTTCCGGCCCACCGCCTTATAGAACTCGGCGTGGCGGCCCTGCTCCACGAGATTGGCATGATCAAGCTGCCCCCCAAGACCTATCTGAGCAGCCGGGCCCTGACTCCCCAGGAAAAAAAGGCGATCCTTACCCATCCGATTTTGAGTTTCAATATGCTCAAGTCCTTTGACTTCCCCCTGGTTATCAGCCTTGCCGCCCTTGAACACCACGAGCGTGAAAACGGCACGGGCTATCCCCAGAAGCTGACCAGCGACAAGATAAGCCTTTACGCGAAGATAATCGGCGTCGCCTGCTCCTACGAGGCCCTCAGTACCAAGCGCCCCCACAAGGAAGCCAAGGACGGCTATACGGGTATGCTGGAACTCCTCAGGAACGAGGGAAAGCAATACGACGACGCGGTTGTCCGCGCCCTGGTCTACTCGCTTTCGATTTACCCCATCGGGCTTTACGTGCTCCTTTCCAGCGGCAGGAAAGGCCAGGTAGTGGACGTGAATCCGGAAAACCCCCGCTACCCGATGGTGCAGATCTTCGGGGAGCTTACCCCCGACGGCAAAAACAAAACTATGGAAACCTCCCAGGAAGGCCTGTATATAGTCCGCCCCCTTACCAGGGAAGAAATCAGCAGTTAATGGAAGCGCCGCCGATGGAGGATCCCTTACCCGCCCTTCTTGTTATTTTCGGTTTAATCCTCGCCGGAGGATTTTTTACCCTCTTCGACACGGCCTTCGGCGCGTGCGGAGAACAGCGGCTGCGGAAAGAGGCGGAGAGGGGCAGCAAAAAATTCCGGCGCCTCCTTGAGGCTGTGGAGAATCCCCTCTCCTTTTCGGGGATATCCCGAATCCCGGCCGGTATTCTGCGCTTTACGAGCGGCGTCTTTGCGGGCTGCGTCCTGATGCAATTCCCCGCGGAACCGGTGATCATCATTTCCTTCCTCGCGGCCCTTGCGCTGGTTTCGATCTTCCTTGGCGACCTTATCCCCCGTGTCATCGCCCGTTCCAATCCCGAAGGAATCGCCGGGGCCCTTTTTCCCCTGGTCTACGTCCTTTCCCTTCCTTTCCGGCCCTTCGGCTTTATCCTCTGGCGCCTGGCCGCCCTTTTCCGCAGGGTCTTCCATATTGAGGCAAAGGGGCCGGGCATTACCGAAGACGAACTGTTCCTCGCCCTCAGGGAAGGTGAAAAATCGGGCATTGTCGAGAGCAATGAACGTACTATGGTGGAGGGCGTTTTTTATCTGGGGGACCGCCCGATCAGCGCTTTTGTGACCCACCGCTCGGAAATCCAGTGGCTCGACGTAAACGCCCCGGCGGAAGATATCCGCGCCAAGGTCCTTGAGTACCGCGGCCAGCGTTGTTTTCCCGTCGCCGACGGCGCCCCGGACGCGATCATCGGCGCGGCCTACCTTGAAGACATCCTCCTGGATCAACTGGCGGGCCCCCGGGGCGGCCTGCGCTCGATCATGAAGCCGGCCCAGTTCGTGCCCGAAACCATGACGGCCCTCAAGGCCTTTGAATCCTTCAGGAAAGGCGGAACGGATTTTCTCTTTGTAATGGACGAATACGGCGGCTTTGCCGGGATCATCTCCGTGCGTGATTTGGTGGAAGAAATAGTCGGCGAGCTTTCGGCTGTCCCGCGGGAAAAAGATCCGGCTGTCCGCCAGGAAGACGGGAGCTGGCTGATGGACGGCAGCCTCAACATCGACGAAGCCGCGAAACTCCTTTCCCTGCCGGACCTTGCCGCGGAACACCAGGACTATCACACCCTTGCGGGCTTCGTCCTCTTCCTCTCCGGAGAACTCCCGCGCGCCGGCGAAAGTTTCGCCTATCGGGGCTGCCGCTTTACGGTAAGGGGCATGGACGGCCGCCGCATCGACAAGATTTTGGTTTCCCCGCCGGCCCCGGCCGCGGAAGGGTTGTCCGCGGAGGAGCTTATTCCCTGAAGCAGTATACCCGGTGGCTGCCGCCCAGGTTTGCTTCTTCCGGAAAGGCGGCGGCGCAGCGTTTCTCCGCGCGGGCGCAGCGGGGGGCGAAGGGGCAGCCGGAGCGGGGCTCCTCTATCGAGGGAACCCGGCCGGGAATATTCGCCAGGGGCTTTCCCTTTTGCTCCCTGCGCGGAATGGCGTCGATAAGGGAACGGGTGTAAGGATGGGCGGGGCGGTTAAAAATGTCGTCCCTGTTTCCGCTTTCCACAATTTTCCCCGCGTACATTACCAGGGTTCTGCCGCAGACCCGGCTTACCAGGCCGAGGTCGTGGGAAACAAGAAGGATAGAAGCGCCGAATTCCCGGTTGATCTTCCGCAAAAGTTCCAGAATCTGGGTTTGGGCGGCCGTGTCCAGGGCCGTTGTGGGTTCGTCGGCCAGGAGCAGGGCGGGGCGGCAGATGGCGGCAATGGCGATCATCACCCGCTGGCACATGCCTCCGGAAAGCTCGTGGGGATAAGCCTTGGCCAGCTTTTCCGGCTCCGGAAGCCCCAGATTCTCCATCATGCCGAGGACTTCGGCGCGCCGGCTTTTTTTATCGCCCAGGCCGTGGAGTTCCAGGGCTTCGGCAATCTGGGGGCCTATCCTGTGCAGGGGGTTGAGGGAAGCGGCGGGTTCCTGGAAGATCATGGAAATTTCCTTTCCCCGGACGCGGTTCAATTCCTCCGGCGAAAGGCCGGCAAGATTGCGGCCCTTGAAAACAATGTCCCCGCCCAGGCGTTCAATCTCCGGGGCAAGCAGGGCGGGAATGGAAAGGCAGGTAAGACTTTTGCCGCAGCCCGATTCCCCCACCAGTCCCAGGATCTCCCCCTCGTCAATGCGGAAGCTGACGCGGTCTACCGCGGTGAAAATGTTTTTCCCCCGCCGGACGCCGAGGGACAGATCC
>JAISAK010000100.1 GCA_031266695.1 Treponema sp. | reverse complement strand
ACTTTTGTATTGCCCCGCACCGGTGAGACACGGGACGCCCCCGGAGCCGTGCCGGACATCAACGGATCGGGAATGGCGTTGACAGAATCCGCCGGCCGGGAAATGAAATGAACAGCGTTTTTCTCCCGGGGAACCGGGCCTTCAGTCCCGAAGCTCCCCTGGTAATAGCCGAGCTGGGCACCTCCCACAACGGCGATCCCGCAAAAGCCAGGGAAATGATTGCGGCGGCGTCCGAAGCGGGCGCGGGCTGCGTCAAATTTCAGATGGTCTATGCCGATGAAATACTCCACCCCAATACCGGGGAAGTGGCCCTTCCGGGCGGCAAAATCCGGCTTTACGACCGGTTCAGGCAGCTTGAAGTTCCGCCCGGCTTTTACGCGGATATGAAGGAGTACGTCGAATCCCTCGGGCTTCTGTTCCTCTGCACACCCTTCGGCCTTAAAAGCGCCGCACAGCTTAGGGAGTTGGGGCCCGAAATGGTCAAGATCGCCTCGCCGGAGTTGAATTTTACCGGCCTGCTGCGGGAAATCGCTTCCTGGAATCTGCCGGTTCTCCTTTCCTGCGGAGTTTCAAGGCTGGCGGATATCGAGCGGGCCCTCGCGGTTTTAAGGAGCGGGACCGGAAAAACGGAAGGCGGATCTTCGGGCGCGGTAAAAAACGCCGGGCCGCCGCTCTGCCTGCTCCACTGCGTTACCAGCTACCCCGCGCCGGAAACGGACTACAACCTCCGGGTGCTGCGGAGCCTTCAGGCCGTTTTCGGCGTTCCCGTGGGCCTAAGCGATCACAGCCTCGATCCGGAACTGGTTCCTGTTCTGGCCCTGGGCCAGGGGGCGTCGGTTATCGAAAAGCATTTCTGCCTTTCCCGCGGCGATTCGGGGCTGGACGATCCGATAGCCCTGCCGCCGGAACTTTTTGCCCGCATGACCGGCGCTCTGCGGCGGGCCGCGCGGGACGGCGCGGAAAAGACCCTTGCGGAGCTTTCCCGCGAAAGGGGCGCGGAGCTTGTCGAACAGGTATTGGGCCGGGGCGTCAAAACCCTTGCCCCCTCGGAGGAAGCAAATTACGAACGCAGCAACCGCTCAATCCACGCCCTAAGGGACATAAGGGAAGGAGAGATTCTTAAACCGGAGGACTTTGCCGTTTTAAGAACCGAAAAAATCCTCAGGCCCGGCCTTGCCCCGTGCCGGGAGCCGTTTATAGCCGGAAGAAGGGCAAAAAATTTTATCGCCGCCGGCGAAGGTATACGTTTTGAGGATATTTGAAAGCGGGTCAGGTTTAGGGCTTGCCGCTCATGCCCCTTTTCCGGGCAAGCCTATTTTTCCTGAAAAACCCGCCGCTGTGCGCTTATACGGATTCCCCGGCATTTCAGAACCGTGGTATGGCTGTTCCGGTTCCGGTCAACGGAAATAAAGGCCGGACAATCAACGCACTCCCGGGTTCCCACGGCAATTTCCCTTGTCTTGCTGAAAGGGCAATTCAGGCCGTTCCGGTATTCGAGAATCCAGATTTTTTCGCCCTCCGAAAATCGTACAAGGCCCATAGATACCTTCCCCGCTCAGGCGCGGGGCCGCAAAGGGGCTACCTTTGCACCCTGCCCGAAGCGTCGCCGCCGGCGAGCTTTTTTACCTCGTCCACGGAAACCTGGTTAAAGTCGCCTTCGATGGAATGTTTAAGACAGCTTGCGGCAACGGCGAATTCCAGAGTCTCCCGGGGCCCCAGGCCCTTGACGCTGCCGTAGATAAGGCCCGCGCCGAAACTGTCGCCGCCGCCCACCCGGTCTACAATGCGAACCGCGTATTTCCGGGAAAAATAAAATTCCTTCCCGTCGTAGTACAGGGCCGCCCAGTTATTGTCATTGGCGCTGATCGATTCCCTCAGGGTAATGGCAACCTTCCCGAAACGAAAACGCTCGACAAGGGCTTGGGCCACTTCCTTGTAGCCGTCGCGGCTTATGGCGCCCGTGGCAATGTCGGTGTCCCTGGCCTTGATGCCGAAAACGTCCGCGGCGTCTTCTTCGTTGGCAATGCAGACATCCACATAGGGCATAAGACCCGCCATTACGGAGCCGGCCTTTTCCTTTGACCAGAGATTCTTGCGGTAGTTAAGATCGCAGGAAACGGTAAGGCCCTTTTCCCTGGCCGCCTTTACCGCCTCAAGGGTGATGGCGGCCACATTGTCCCCCAGGGCGGGGGTAATGCCGGTAAAGTGAAACCAGACGGCGTCTTTAAAAACCGCGTTCCAGTCAAAATCCGCGGGGGCGGCCGCGGCTATCGCGGAATTGGCGCGGTCATAGATAACCTTGGAAGGACGCTGGGACGCGCCTTTCTCCAGAAAATAAAGACCCACCCTGTCGCCGCCGCGGACAATCCCGGAGGTATCAACGCCGAACTGCCTTAAGTTATTCACCGCGGCCTGCCCGATATCGTTTTTGGGAAGCCTGGTAACAAACGCGACGTCAAGACCGAAATTGGCAAGAGAAACCGCCACGTTGGCTTCGCCGCCGCCGTAGGTCGCGCCGTAGGACCGGGCCTGCGTAAAACGATAGTAACCTTCGGGAGCAAGGCGCAGCATGATTTCGCCAAAGGTAATTATTTTCCCCATGTTATATACTCCATAGATTTGAGTTTGTCGGGCAAGGAATTGTCTAATTCGGTGCCTGACAAACAATTATAACCGGAATCCCTGACAATTTCAGATTGTCAGGGAATACTCCTCGTTGCACGTAACGCAAACATTGCAAAGGGGCGCTGGGGGCACTCACTTTTTCTGAACAAGATGCAGCGCAAAACCGAGAATCTCCTCGTTACAGTAGATAACGTTTATGTTGCCCCCGGCGTCTTTTTTTACGCTGTTCGGATCAAAGGTAATTCCCTTCCGTTCAAGATAGACCCTGGCCCGTTTAAGGCTGTTGGTTTCCAGGGCAATATGTCCGTACTTCCCCGGCGCGGAAGGGAGCTTCATGATTTCGATTTTTTCGCCCGCGAATACGGAAGTGTTCCCGTCGTTTGCCGGGAAGCCAAAAAGAGAACTGAAAAGTTTTGCGGCGTTCAGGGCCGCTTCACCGGAGCCGGCGTTCAGGCCGATATGGGGCACGGTAAAGCCGAGAAGACTCTGCACCGCTTCCCGCGAGAGGGCGGTAATTTTTTCGAAATTCCCCGAATTGATAAGATCGGCGTTTACCATCCAGGAGCCGCCGCAGGCGTGGATCTTTTCGAAAGAGATATACTTCGCGATGTTCCCCGCGTTGATTCCGCCGGTGGGCATGAATTTAAGATTCGGGTAGGGCGCCGAAATCGCCTTGATGTAGTCAAGGCCGCCCGCCTGTTCCGCGGGAAAAAACTTTACCACCTCAAGGCCGAATTCCAGGGCCTGCTCAAGGTCCGAAGGATTGGAACAACCCGGCGTTACGGGTATACCCTTCCCGATGCAATGGGAAACCACCCTGGGGTTAAGGCCGGGACTTACGATGAATTTCGCTCCCGCGCTTATTGCCCGGTCAACCTGATCGGTGGTAAGTACCGTTCCCGCGCCGAGAAGAATATCGGGAACCTCCTTTGAAATGCGCCGCATTGCTTCCTCGCCCTGGGCAGTTCTGAAAGTAACTTCGGCGCAGGGAATTTCACCGGCGACAAGCGCTTTGGCAAGGGGAACCGCTTTTTCCACGTCATCAATCTTGATAACCGGCACAATTCCGATTCTTCCCAGCTCTTCAATAACCGCGTCCATAACTACTCCTTTAAAAACATCTTTATACTATAACAAGAAAAGATAATATATCATACCCCAAGCGGTACGAATCAGGGCAACGTCATTTACTTTTTTAGCTCCGTGAATTTCGCGAAAGCGCCATACTGTTGAAGAAAAATTGAACCACAGAGGACACGGAGAAAATTGGTTTTCTTGCTTTTCTGCTCTTTCCCTCCGTGAAACTCTGTGTACTCTGTGGTTAAAATTCTTCATTTTTGCTTATTTATCCCTTATGAAAATGTAAACGCCGATGCCCCGGCAGTAGGCTTTGAAAAAAATTTACCGCAAAGTCGAAGAAGGAAGAGAAAAAGTACCTAATACCTT
>JAISAK010000088.1 GCA_031266695.1 Treponema sp. | reverse complement strand
GTTGATCGTCAAAGAAAATAAAACTATCCGTCAGGGAACAAAGGCGTTCACGGAACAAAGTTGAGGAACATAGGAGCCGGGCAGGCAAGGCCGCCTGGGGTATGGTATATTTTTGCATTATTTTGCTTGTTAAATAGATTGAATTTATTTATACTGTTGATAAAGCGTTTTTGCAGCAGGATAAAATGGGTGTAACCATAAAGGATATCGCGAAAAAAACCGGTCTCTCGATCACGACGATTTCGCTTGTGCTGAACAAGAAGGAAAGCCGTATCCCGGAAAAAACCCGCCAAATTATAGAATCCGCCGCTCAGGAGCTGAATTATACCCCCAATCAGGCCGCCGTCAGCCTTTCAACCAAGAAAACGAACACCATCGGCCTGATTATCCCCAACGGAAGCTCCTACTACTTTGCGGACATGCTCGCCTCGGTGGAAAAGGCCTGCCGGAACACGGGTTACAGCCTCTGCGTTTCCTTCCCCGAGGGCGACGGCGATTCCTCCTTTAAGGCCATCCAGGACATGCTCCGCCACGGAACCGACGGCATCATTGTGGACCCCTCGGTTTTCGACAGTTCCTTTCAGGAAGCCTATATGGATATGGTGGTTAATAACGAGAGCCCTATTTCCTCGCTGGCCGGTACGGGCGCCCACCTGCTTTCCAATTCGATCATTCCGGATCACCGCCAGGGGGGCTGCCTTGTGGCGGCGCACCTTCTGGGTCTTGGCCACACCAAAATCGGAATGATTACGGGTCCCGAAGAAAACCGCGCGGTTTCGGATTTTCTTATCGGCGTTGAGGAGGCAATGGAAGAAGCCCGGCTTGATTTTGGCGCCATGCCCCGGGTTTCGCTCTCAAATTCCGCGGCCGCGGGCTACGAAGGCCTGGACACCGTACTGGCCGGGGGCGTTACCGCCCTTATTACCGGCTTCGACACCATAGCGAGGGGTGTGTACCGCCGCGCCCATGAACGGAAAATCCGCATACCCGAAGACCTTTCGGTTACCGGCTACGGAAACTGCGCCTACAGCG
Organism: Treponema sp.; assembly: GCA_031266695.1. Taxonomy (GTDB): domain Bacteria; phylum Spirochaetota; class Spirochaetia; order Treponematales; family Breznakiellaceae; genus JAISAK01. The sequence continues at coordinate 1,871 of JAISAK010000088.1, read as the reverse complement.
CGGAATTCTACGTGCCCCTTACCACCGTTTCGCTTCACTACGACCGAATCGCCCGCAAGGCGGTTCATCTTATCAAAAAGCTCAACGAAAAAAAACCCGCCCTTACCCCGGAACTTGTTCCGCCTTCGCTGATTATCCGCGAGAGTACGGCGAAGATCGGGTGAACAATTGCGCGTAATGTTTTGGCCGTGGAATCAGGGGGTAAAGGCGGTGAAAACCCCGCCGTTCCGGTACTCGCGCCATACCTCTTCAAACCAGGACTCCGCTTCGGGAACAGGCCGCACCGGGCGCGGCTCCGACACCACCCTGTCTTCGCCGGGAATATAGCGGGAAACGATCACCTTGTCCCGAAAGAGGAGGTCGGTTTCAAGGCCTCCCAGGCAGTCCCTGATTTTCCCGATTGAGTCGACGACAAGGTAGGAACCCCGGCTTTTGCCGCCGCCCGCCGCAAAGGCAAGCATGGCATCGTACATAAGGCGGCTCAGGAGAATTATTTCTTTCAGGTTGAAAAGCGCGGTGAGCTTCTCCGGGAAGAGGAGGGGCTGCCGGGCAATTTCCGCAAGCTCCCTGACACAGGCGTCTATTTCTGCTTTTGGCCGGATAAACGCGGCGCACCGGGTGTTAAGTTCCTGCACCCGGGCAAGAAGGGCCCCGGCGTCAGGCGCGCCGGCTTCTGCCGTGGCGTTTAACGCTCCGGCCCCTTCGGTGACGCCCAACGAGCCGTTCCCCGCGGAGCCTGCAACATTGGCAAAATCCTTTTCAAATTCGGCCAGCTCCGCGCCGGCCCTTGCCTTGAGGTCTTCCCCGCTGTAGAAGGGATCTTCCCCAAGATAATAACCGGCAATATAAGACGCCGCCCGGTATCCCCCGACCTGCCCGGAATTGAGCGCGCTGCCGCCGGGACGCTGCACGCCGTGGGTGCCGGCGCATTCCCCGACGGCAAAGAGGTGCTTCAGCGAAGTTTCCCACCAAAGGTTAACCTCCGCGCCGCCGTTGTGATGCTGGGGAACCACGTCGATTTCAAGGTACTCCTTTGAAAGATCGATATTCTGGGACTTGTAGAGTTCATAGGCAAGGGGGTTGATCTGAAGAAGCCGCTCCACCGGCGTAGCGCCCAGGGCCTTTGATTTTGACAAATAGTCGCGGGCGGTTTCGTCGATTTCATCCGGGGAAAAGAGGCCGATGCGGTCGTTTCCCCGCGGGTTGCGCGTAAAGTCCAGGTAGATCCGCTTTCCGTTGAGGCGCTTTTCAATGTAGATCGCGAGATCAACAAGGGAAGATCCTTCGCCGGCTATTTTACCCGGATCAAAGGGCCACTGGTAGCCCTTAAGGAAAACCGCCCGGCCAAGGTTTTTTATCGAAGAAAAAAAGGAGCAGAGAAATTCCTCCTCGTTCCCTTTTTCATCAACCGCGACATAGCGGGGAATAACCTGCTGGTAACTCCCCGAAAGGTTCCAGCGGAATTTTATCGAGGCGATGCCGTACTGCCATTCGGTCATGTTGGCAAAACGCACGCCTTCCCTTGCCAGGAGGCCCGAGGCGCCGAACTGGCTTAAGGGATAGACCGTGCCGCTGTACATGCCGGGGTTTCCGCCCGCAGCAAAGATAATATTCTTCGCGAAGTAAATCCTGAAGTTTTCCCGGTTTTCAAGGCAAAGGATCCCGTACACGCGGCCGGACTCTTTATCGGTCAAAAGCTTGACGACCCTTGTTTTGTCGGCGATTCTGAGCCCCCGGAGAAGGACTTCCGCTTCAAGCCGCTCGGTCATTTTTTTTGAAGTGTAGGGCCCTATGGAAGAAGCCCGCTGCAGGGGATCGTGATCGGTCTTGTATCCGGTAAATTCCCCATAACGGTTATGGGGAAAATCAAC
>JAISAK010000243.1 GCA_031266695.1 Treponema sp. | reverse complement strand
AAATCCGCCTGGGTAAGGCCGGACTGCCGCCACTCCAGGATTACTTTCTCCCGGAGCCGGGCGGTGTCCCGCTCGGCGGCGGTGCGTTTTTCCAGGGGCTTTACGGCGGGATCGGGCGGTTCGCTTTTTAAGGCCGGGAATAACCCGGCTTTAAGATCGTCAAGGGTAATGCCGATGCTGGCGGAGTAAGCGGCCTGGATTTTCTCCGGCAGGGCCGCCAGGTGGTAGCGGCGCTCTTTGCCGCCTCGGACAGCGAAACTGCGGTAGGGCCATTTATCAAGTTGAGCCCTTCTATTAGCCGATCTTGGATCAATAGACATTAATTGAGCAACTTCATTGGCGGTCAGCCATTTGTCCGTCATGCCCGTTCCCCCTTACTCCGAATCCACCCAGAACAGCTTCCCCCGCCCGGTGGTTTTCCGGGCGGCCGGTTCCTTCCCGGCCGCCTCCCCGCGCGCCTTCCCCTCCGGCGGCTACTCTTCCAGCCACGCCGCTTTCGCCCTATCCACGATTACTTCTATCCAGCGCTCGCATTCCGCGTCGCTGAATAGAAAGGTCCCGTCTTTTTTCTTCATGCGGATTAGGCCCACAGGGTTCCTGCTGACGCGCGGGTCAATCATCTTTCCCCCATTGACGGGACTCGTAAAGATAATGAATAAACACTACAAAAAGGAACAGGAGGTTCATTATTGTGAAACAGATGCCCAACTGATAAAACAATATTTTTAGTGTTTTGTAGGTAATAAGAAAATAAACAGGAAACGTTAGATAGCAGCTCTTAAAAGATTGCTCGAATATGTCGAAAAACGTGTCTAACGGGCCGTGCCATCCCGTGAGCCGCACTACGCCGGCAAAACCAAGTGTTATTCCGATTACGCCCAAAGAAACAAACAGGGGCTCCCAAAACAAATGTATCATGCCGCACCTCCTATGGTACTTATAAAAAGGCCCCCCGGTGCGGTATAATTAAGCTGACAACAAAATTTATTCCCGCAAGGAGGGGCAAAATGATCGAAATGCTCATAGGCAACTTGATTGGGGCTGTCTTTGTGATAGCCGGTGTAATAATTACCCACCGCTTTGAAGATCGCCGGAGAAAGGAAGAGTTCCGGAAAACGGTTTTCCGCGAGGTTCATCAAAAACAGATGGCCTTGTATGAGAATGTCATCGAAGAATTGCTGGCAATGATTGAGCCGAAAAGGGAACTCTTGAGTATGTCCCTCGCTGATTTCGAAGACAAAATTCTGGAATTTCAACATAAGTTAGTCGCCTTTCTGGGCAGGCTTTCCGTCTACGGCAGCCCCCGGCCCCGGAATGTTCTTGATCTCCTCTCTTCTAAGCTGCTCCTCCAGCATCAAAGAATACCTCGCGAGGGCTCTGCGGAAAGCTTCGAATTCATCCGTTTCACTCGCGGAATAGTCGAAGAATCCCTGGTGGAATTTGTGAAAGTGATTAGGGAAGTGACGGGAGCGGACTTTCTTAACGAAGAAGTTGTGGACTGCTACAGGGAAATCACTAAAATAAAGCTCAAGTGAAAGCAATATAACCAGATACGTGATGAGCAACGCCGCTACGGCGAGTACGAATTCTATCATTCTTTCTGTCATGCCGCGCCTCCTATGACGCTTATAAAAAGCCCCCCGGTGCGGTATGATTCAGTTGCGACACAAAAATCTTTCCCGCAAGGAGGGGCAAAATGCCTGATTTGTCTCAAGAATGGGCCATTGTTATTAGTACCGGTATCGGCGGTCTTATAAGCGTTATCTCGGTGGCAGTTACCCTGCGTTGCAACAGGCTTCAAAGACAAGACGAGTTTGAGGAGAAAATGTACTTTGAGCGTTTCCATAAGCGTATCTCCGTTTATGAATATGTCCTTAATATCCTTTCCAGGATGAGGACAAATAAGGAATTGCCCCCCAATATTTCCCTTAACGATATTAAGGTCAAATTTTCTGTTTATACCCATGTGTTAGATATCCTCGAAGTCAAACTTTCCCTGTTCGAAAGCCCCGTTTCCGTTAAGATCATCCGTTCGCTCAAAGACCGGCTCTGTGAGGATCTGGTAAATCATAGCGGCCTGGCAGATGTCGCATGCGCCCGGAATGTTAGAACGGCTTTTATGGGCTCTCTTTGGAAAGCACTTTCGGAATTTACGAATTCCGCCAGGGCAGAAACGCCCGTAAGAATCGTTGATGAATTCACGCATCATTCGGGTAGTAGGATTGAAATGATCGGTAAGCGCGTCCGCTCCGGCCAAGACAAACGGAAGGGCAAGCATCGTGAAAATAATAATAATGAACGCAATTAATCCCATGCCGCGCCTCCCGCCCCGTCCCGCCGGCAGGCGGCGAGGCATTCTGTGTAATACGCCAGGGATACCCTCTTGAATACCAAAAGGCCTTTCCGGACCGCACTGCTGTTACGGCCTGAGGGCTCCGCCAGCCGGTAACACCGGCCGTTAGAACTTTTGAAAAAAAGAACGCCGTTATACATAAAATCCGTGGGGCTTATGATCTGGTTCATGCCGCGCCTCCCCGGACTTCCGAAAAGGAGAGTTCCCGGATATCGCCTTCTTCGTCTTCACAGGTAAAGAAGGGATACCAGGACACCCCGCTTCCCAAGGTGTTGTAATCGGTCCCCGCATGGCGTACCAGGAAATCATGCGCGTCCTGTTTCCAGAGGGTTTGAAATTTACCAAGGGAATCGTAAGAAGCGACAAGGTTGTCGCTGTCGTCAAGAA
>JAISAK010000187.1 GCA_031266695.1 Treponema sp. | reverse complement strand
ATCAGCGCCGGCGCTCTTATAGGCGGCGGCCCTTTCGAAGCCTATTACCTTGACGCCGGGCCCTGCCCCGGCCGGGTGGTCTACCAGCTTGCCGGCGCCGATCCCGGCCAAATCGCGGCGGCAGCCGCCCTCCTGGACAGGCGGGATTGCGCCGGTATCGACCTCAACATGGGCTGTGCCGCCCCCGCCATAGTCCGCCTTGGCGCCGGCGTCCGCTGGATGGCTGATCCCGATAAAGCCGCCGCCCTCATCGCCCTGGTCCGGCCCCGTACCCGGAAACGCCTCAGCGTAAAGCTCCGCCTGGGTATGGAGGCCGATCCGGACCGCCTGGTAAAATTCTGCCGCCGCCTTGAGGATGAGGGGGTGGATTTCATTACCCTGCACCCCCGTACCGCCCGGGAGAAATTCCGCCGTACCGCCCGCTGGGACTTTGTCAGCGCCCTCAGGCAGAGCCTGCGTATCCCCGTGGCCGGGAACGGCGATGTGGCCGATGCCGCGGGCCTCCTCCGCCGGGCCGCCGGGGACTGCGACGCGGTGATGGTGGGCCGCCTTGCCCTCCGCGTTCCCTGGATCTTCGCCCAAGTCCGGGCCCTGGAAACAAAACGGATGCCGAAACGGGAAACTCCGGTAGACAGGCCGCCTGAACCGCCAAAAATCAACCTTGAAGAAACCGCCCTCCACTTTTTAGAACTCCTGGCCCGGTATCAGCCGCCAGAGTTTCATATAAGCCGGGCCCGCCGTTTCTTCAGTTATTTCTGTGATAACCTGATATGGGGGAACTACGTAAAAAACCTTCTGGGCCGGGAAACCGCCCTTGCCGGAATGGAAAGGGTTCTTACCGGCTATTTTGGAGAACACCCGGAGGAGCGGTTGGTACCCGGCGCCTTTGCGGAAAATCCCAAAGCCTCTTAGGAGTTTGTTGCGCTTCGCACATAAAAAGAAAGCTGTTCCAAAAACTGAAGTTTTGGAACAGCCTCAATATGTATACCTTACAAACTCCAAGGCAGATTGCCAAGCATACCCATTAATCGGGATTTTTTGCATGTAGGGGCGCCAAAGGCGCCCTGAGCAAAAAATCTACAAGTGCAACAGACTGCTAGCTCCTGCCTAAGGCTTTCTTAAAATTCTCTACAACCTCATCTACCGCCGGCCGGGCGTCTACGTCAACCAGGATTCCCCTGTTCCGGTAGAACTCGATGAGCGGGGCGGTCTGGGTGCGGTACACTTCGAGCCGCTTTTGAACCGCTTCCGCTTTGTCGTCGTCACGGGTGTAGACTTCGCCCCCGCAGTAATCGCAGATCCCCTCTTTTTTCGGGTTGTCAAAAATCACATGGAAATTATGGCCGCATTTCCGGCAAACCCGGCGGCCGCCCAGGCGTTCCAAAACGCTCGAATCGGGAATATCGAAGTTGACTACCTTGTCCGCTTCGGAAAAGGCGGCCAGGGCTTCAGCCTGGGGAATAGTCCGGGGAAACCCGTCCAGAATAGAGCCTGTTTTGACATCGTCCCGGACGAGCCGTTCTTTCACCAACTCTATAGTGGTTTCATCATCCACCAGTTTTCCCGCGTCGATAATGGCCTTAACCTTGAGCCCCAAGAGGCTTTGGTCCGCGATGGCGGAACGGAAAATAGCCCCCGTACTTATGTGGGGTATGTTCAGAATTTCAACCGCCTTGACCGCTAAGGTACCTTTACCCGCGCCGGGCGGCCCAAGAAATATCAGTTTCATCGTATGCTCCATTTTACAATATAATCCGTGGCCCTGTTTCCAGCCTACCCCGGTTACCGTTACCGGAATTACCGGGGGGTTGTTTACACTCCCCTTCCGTCCCCGGGCGTTTTATCCCCGGATATCTACCATAAAGGCAGTGCCTTCCTCTGAATAGACCGGGGGGGCGGTTCTGTAGGGATTTTTTTTCAAGGTTTTGATTTCCGTACGAATTGAATCCATCTTACCGGCCAGGAGCGCCTTGTTGCGCTCAGTCCGGGTTACGGCTTCCATTTTCAAGCCCTCCAGGGCGTCCTTCAGGCTCTTGACTTCGGAAACCGGCGCGGCGTTTTCGGGGCAGGCGATCCGGTACATGGCTTCCAGGGGATCTATGACCTTCTGAATGGCGAAGATGTCCGCCACGATCTTCTCTTCCAGTTCAATGTGGACAAGAAGACCGCCAGCATCCCCCTGTTCTATAACGTCTTTCTGCTTATCCAGAACCGCCAGATAGTCCCGAAACCGGTCCCGTTGAGCTTGCAGGAGTTCCCGGAACCGCTTCAGAATCATGACCCGCCGGGCGACCTCTTCCGGGGAAAAACCCGGCGGCAAAGCCGGGGAACCATCAGTACGTATTTCGGCAGATACCGCCATTCCCGCCCCTAACCGGCAATATTGACGCCGGCGGAAGGCTGCCCCATATCCTCGGCAGATGTTTTGGCCACGATTTCAGACCAGGCGCTCCGCAATTCGTTGAACATGTTACGGACGGTTAGGATACGCTTCATATCCTGGGTAATGTTCGCTTCCAAAAGTTCCTTATTAAACCACGTATAGAGGGAAAAAAGGTTCTTCGCGATATCCCCTCCCTGTTCAAAATCTAAAGAAACCATCAGTTCGGTAATAATTTCCTGGGTTTTTACAACTACCTTTCCGATTGTTTCGATTTTTCCGGGATCTTTTTTTCCCGATACATTCGTCTGCAAAAGATCAAGCCC
>JAISAK010000077.1 GCA_031266695.1 Treponema sp. | reverse complement strand
ACACACCGGGAATATGGATAGTGGAGAAGCCGATAAAATTGAGCGTCCGGTGAGTGAGGATTGGGATTACGATACTCGGGATAATGATATAGAAGGAGAACAAGACTAATGAGCAGGATAGTCGGTATAGATTTGGGGACTTCCACCTCGGAAATCGCCTGTATAGTGGATGGTACGCCAAAGCTGCTGCCCAATTCCCAGGGCAAACTGGTGACGCCTTCGGTGGTGCATATCGGGGAAGACGGCGCGGTACTGGTGGGGGAAGAAGCGGCGGAATATCTTTTTACCCGGCCCGACTGTACCTTTATGGAAGTCAAGCGGCTTACCGGCAGCGACGAAAAACTCAAAGCCCACGGAAAAGAATACGCGCCGGAAGAAATCCAGGCGATGCTGCTGACGTATCTGATCCGCTGTGCGGAAGAGGACCTTAAAGAAACAATCGACCGCGCCGTGATAACGGTCCCGGCGTACTTTACCGATGTACAGCGGCGGGCAACGACAAAGGCGGGGAAACTGGCGGGGCTGAATGTGGAGCGCATCATCAACGAGCCTACGGCGGCGGCCCTGGATTACGGGCTCTCGAACCTCAAGGAAACCAAGAACGTGCTGGTCTACGATCTGGGCGGCGGTACGCTGGATGTAACGGTGCTTGAGCTCTTTGAGGGGGTCATTGATGTAAAGGCAAGCAGCGGCAACAACCACCTGGGGGGCAAGGATTTTGACGAGATTATCATGCGCCATCTTACCGATCCCGAAAGAGACGAGCGGGCCATCATGCGCCTGAAAAAGGCCGCGGAGGACTGCAAAATCGCCTTGAGCGCCCAGGAGGAGTACAAGGTATCCCTTCCCTTCCTTCTGACCAGTAAAGACGGAAAGCCGGTTTCGGTGGAACAGACGGTCTCTCGCCGGGATTTTGAGGAATGGGTGTCGGAGAAGATCACTTCTACCCGGGAACCCATGCTGAGCGCCCTTGCGGATGCGAAGCTTACCCCCCAGGATTTGCAGGTCATTCTCCTGGTGGGGGGATCCACGCGGATTCCCTGTGTAAAAAAGCTGGTGGAGGAAACCCTGGGCGCGGTTCCCCGCTCCCTGGTAGATCCCGATCTGACGGTAGCCCGGGGCGCGGCGATTCAGGCGGGGATTATCGAGGGTACTATCAACAACGAAGATCTGGTACTCACCGATGTTTGTCCCTATACCCTGGGGACCGCGCCCCTGCATGAAGGCTTGTTCGGCAAACGGCAGATTTTCGATCCTATCATCCCGCGGAACACCACGATTCCCACGGAAAAAGCGAAAATCTACCTCCCCGCCTCGGACTACCAGACCAGCGTAATCATCGAGGTGTTTCAGGGAGAGTCCTCGGACCCGGAGAACAACGAGCGGCTCGGCGAAGTCCGGCTTACCGGAATTCCCGCCGCCAAACAGGGTAAGGAGCAGATAGAGGTCACCTTTGGCTATGACATGAACGGCATACTCCAGGTAAAGGCAAGCGTGGTTTCCACCGGCAATCAGGTTTCCGCGGAAATCAGCACCACCGGGATAAAGGCCAAGCCCCTTTTGGATCTGTCAAAATGGGAGCAGGCGGAGGGGGCGCGGCAGTTCCGCCCGCTGATACGCAAGGCGGAAAAACTCATCTCCGTGGGCAAAGATGTAGGCGGAGATATCGAGGCCATAGTGCGGCGTATCAAAGAAGCGCTCCTGCTGCAAAACATGGAACAGGCCGATGATCTCCGGGAAGAACTGCTGTCCATGCTCGAAGTAATGGAAAAACTGGATAAACTATTGTGACAAGCGCCGAAATGATGGCCCGGCGTTGTTACCGGCTTGGTCTTGGAGCGGCAGCGCGGCGGGATTTGGGAGCCGCCCTTGAGTACGCGGCCCTTGCCCGCGCCCTGGACCCCTTGCATGACGGCGCGGTGCGTCTTTTGGAGATCTGCCGGTATGAGCGCGGCGGGGCAGAGGAAGCCGGGGAACCGCCGCTTACAGGGCTCATGTCCCTTGTACAGCGCAAAAAGTGGAAAGCGGCGGCAGAGGAAGCAAAGCGGCTTCCCCGTCAAAGCGTGTGGCTCCTTACCGTACAGGGCTGTCTTTGGGCCCTGGCTAAACGCGACGATTCCGCCTCCGCTTGCTTTGCCGAAGCTCTGGCAAGGGATCGCGGAAATCTGCTTGCCGCGAACGCGCTGGCCCAGCTCGGCCGGCGGCGGAAGTCTTTTTGGAGGTTTTTGTGTTTCTCTTTGAAGAAGTGAACAAGAGCCATTACGAAGTCCTGGAAGTTGCGAGAACCGCCGGGGACGAGGAAATAAAGCGGGCCTATTTCGGCCTGGTACGCAAGTATCAGCCCGACCGGTTCCCCAAAGAATTCAGGGAAATTCGTGCCGCCTACGAAACCCTCATGGACAGGCAAAAACGCGCCGAATACGACGCCATCGGCGAGCTCCCCTCTTCCGCCGCCCCTCTTTTCTACGAAGCCCAGCGGTTTGACCGCCTTGGCAGAAGGAACAAGGCGGCGGAACTATACCAGATAATCCTGAAAAGCCACCCCGGTTTGGACAATGTACGGGAAGAATACGCCAAATCCCTCTCGGCGGACGACAAAACCGGCAAAGCCGTTGAAGTCTGGGAAGAACTCTGCCGCAGGCAGCCCGGCAACCCCCATTACGCGCGGGAACTGGGCCGGAATTATTTTGACCGGGGCTGGCATAAGAAGGCCATTGCCGAAATACAGCGCGCCCTTACCCTGGATCGCAGTTCTATTGACAGTTGGAACTTGCTCATCTCCTTTGTCGTCATCGGCATGAAGCACGGCGTTGATGTATGGGACCAACTGGACAAAATTGCCCTCGAAGCCGTCGAAGCCGTTAAAAACGTCAAAACAGACGAATGGAAAAAAATCCCCCTCTATACCCATCTGTTCGTCGCCTGCGGCATCGAAAAAATCAACGCCGCCGGTGAGTATTTGCGGGAAATAATCCGTCTGGTCCGCGAAAACGGCCGGAACGGCCAGGAAGACGGACACGAGGCCCTGGCGGAAATACTGCTCCTTGTCCCCTGCGGGAGCCTTGCGAGCCTCTACCCCGCGTTACATGAATTGTCGGACCTGGTTTCGGATATGAACGACACCCTTACCCGGAGAAGGCTCAACAGTGTAAAACTAAGCTTCGAAATAGAAGGCCTCCAGAAAAAAGGGTTTCACGAAATTTTCCGCGATCTTTTCAGGTTGTTAAATTCCGATTATGAAA
>JAISAK010000143.1 GCA_031266695.1 Treponema sp. | reverse complement strand
AGTTTATCAGCTCCCGTAAAGTCCGGATCCGCTGCCCCGGATAGCCGGGATGGGTGTCGTCTTCATCCAGGAGCAGGCTCCGCCCGCCCAGGGCGGTAAAACCTGTCACATAACGGGGATTGTCGTCGATAAAAAGGGTTTCTCCGGCTTTGACGCCGAGTATGGAAAGGGCCCGCTCAAATACTTTTCTGTTGGGCTTGCCCTTAAAGGCGGTTTCGCGGATATCAAAAATATGGGTAAAAATATCCCCCAGGGCAAGCCTTGCGAGGATTCTGTCCGCGTGCTCCCGGGGCGAATTGGTAAGAATGGCCTTGGGAAGGGGGATGGCTTTCAGAAAAGCCCCGAGTTCAGGGTCGGGCGGAAGATTTTCAGCCTCGTCCTCCGGGTGAACCGCGGCAAGGTAGCTGTCCGGGTCGGTAAAACCCTTTTCGGCCATAAGCCATTCCAGGGTAGTGCCGTATGCTCCCGCCCATTCAAGACGCAGGCGCCATGCTTCCTCCGGGCTTATGCCCAAATAAGCGGCGGTGTATTCACGCATACGGCGGCCGACCTTTTCCTCAAGGCCGTGGTGTAACGAATAGAGGGTGTTATCAAGATCAAAAAGCAGATATTTAATCATAGACTATCATAACGGAAAATACCACTTGCGTGTATCCCCGGGTTCCTATTATCTTTGTCTATATGTTGTTATCACTTATTGGCTACGATCCCATCGGCGCGTGGGCAAAAACCGCGGACACGGCGGACGAACTCTTAACCTGGAAGAACCCTTCGGGGGTTACCTGGATAAATATCGAATGTCTTGACAGCCCCGAGACAATAAACCGCTTTGCGGAGGTTTTCAAGATTCATCCCCTGACGGTGGAGGATATTCTTGATGCGGGGCAGCGTCCCAAAACCGAAGAATTCGACTTCTATCTTTTTATCACCTTTAAGGCGGTAAACCCCTCAAGCGGCCTTGATTTTGAACACATGAGCATGGTGATTACCGATGACACGGTGCTTACCTTTCAGGAGAAACCCGGCGACTATTTTGACGGCATTAGAAAGCGGATTCTCGGCAATGCGGGAAGGGTGCGGCGTATGGGAGTGGATTATCTCGCCTATTCGATCATCGACGCGGTGGTGGATGAATACTTTATCATCCTTGATTCCCTTGGTTCGGGAATTGAGGATTTTGAAGATCGGGCGGTTGATGAAAAGGACAATACCTTTATTCAGGATATCCGGAAGGTCAAGCAGAATCTGCTCAAGGTTCGCCGGGTTATCTGGCCCTTGCGCGAGAGCCTTTCACTCCTGATGCACCTTGATTCCAGGAGGGTAGGGGGAGAGATGGATCCCTTCCTCAAGGATCTCTACGATCACGTTATCCAGGCGGCCGAAACCGTGGAAACCTACCGGGAGCTTGTGGCGGGCATTATGGAAATGAACCTTTCGGCGGCTTCCAACCGGCTTAACAAGGTGATGAAAGTTTTGACAATTATTTCCACTATCTTTATACCCCTTACCTTTATCGTCGGGGTGTATGGAATGAATTTCAAATTTATGCCGGAACTGGAGTACCGTCTTGCGTATCCGATAACCTGGGGGGTTATGGTGATCGTAGCCCTGGGGATGATAGTCTTTTTCAAGCGCCGCAACTGGCTCTGATGCGGCTTTTTACGGATTCGGAAGAGGACCTGCGGCAGGCGGCCGCGGTTCTTTCGGGCGGCGGTCTGGTGGCTTTTCCCACCGAAACGGTCTACGGCCTTGGGGGAGACGCCTTTAACCCGGCGGCGCTGGCGCGCATTTTTGAAGTGAAGAATCGTCCCCGCTTTGACCCCCTCATTATCCACATCGCCGGTCTTGATTCCCTTGAACGGGTCGCGGATCTTTCCCTCCTTGAAAGCGGCGCCCGTAAAAAGCTTGCGCTCCTGACAGCCCGCTTTTGGCCGGGCCCCCTCACGCTGATCCTTCCCAAGCGAAGGGAGGTTCCCGATCTTGCCACAAGCGGGCTTGCGACGGCGGCTCTCCGCTTCCCCGATCACCCGGCGGCGCGGAAGCTTATTTCCCTTTCCACCGGCGCCGTGGCCGCGCCCAGCGCGAATCCTTTCGGCTATTTAAGCCCAACCAGGGCGGAGCACGTCCGGGATCAGTTAGGCCGCAAGGTTGACGTTATTATCGACGGAGGCCTTTCGCGGGTGGGCGTGGAATCTACCGTACTCGATCTCTGCGGCGCGCCCCGCGTACTCCGCCCCGGCGGTGTTGCCAGGGAAGACCTTGAGGCCCTCATAGGCCCGGTGCTGACGGGGCCGGCCGGAGCGCCGGCCCGGCCTGCGGATACGGCCGGGGGCTTCAGATCGCCGGGGCAGCTTAAAAGCCACTACGCGCCGCGCAGCCCCCTTCTGGTTCACCCGCGGGAGGAAATGCCCGTCCTGACCGGTGCGGAAGGCGAGGCCCTGCTTTTTTTTGACGGCGGGACAAGGGACGAATGGCGCGCTGCCCGGGCCGGTCGGGCCGGAGCCGTGTCCCGGGACGTGCTGTCCGTTTCCCCGCCCCTTGTCCGGGTGCTTTCCGAAAAAGGAAACCCCCTTGAAGCGGCGGCGGGCCTTTTTGAAATCCTCCATGAGCTTGACCGGCCCGGCCTTGTCCGCATTCACGCCCAGCTTGCCCCGGAACAGGGGCTGGGGGCCGCCATCAACGACCGGCTGCTCAGGGCGGCAGCCGGACGCTAGTGTTCTGTTACATGGGTACTTTAACTATAGTAAATAATATTAAGTATAGTTAAAGAGAACGCTTGATCCTTTTCCCTGAAATTTGTATTATCTTCCTATGATTGTAGTATTATCCAAAGATATCTCTTCCCATGACAAAGAGATGCTCTGCATCTATCTGAGGGATCGGGGTTTCAATATTCGGGAACAGAATTTCGGGGAAGACGCGATCCTCGGCGCTTCCGGGAAAGGCGTGGTTGATATCCGTGAACTGGGACTGCTTCCGGGGGTGGAGCGGGTGGCGGCTACGTCAAAGCCCTACGAGCTTGCCTCGAGGGAGACTAAAACGGAGGACACGATTGTAACGGTGGGGCAGGTCAAGATCGGCGGCTCCCGTATTTCGGTCATCGCCGGGCCCTGCGCGGTGGAAAGCAGGGAACAGATAATGGAGACCGCCGCCAGGGTGCGCGAGTCCGGAGCGGTAATGCTCCGGGGCGGCGCTTACAAGCCGCGTACCAGTCCCTACGCTTTTCAGGGTTTGGGCATGCAGGGCCTTGAATACATGAAGGCCGCGGGGGAAGCGAACAATATGCCCATTGTTACCGAAGTGGTTTCCCCCGAGCTCGCGGTTCAGATGAAGGATCTGACCGATATGTTCCAAATCGGCGCCCGGAACATGCAGAATTTCGAACTCCTCAAGAAAGTCGGTTCCCTGGGGAAGCCTGTTCTCCTTAAAAGGGGGCCCTCGGCAACCATTGAGGAGTGGCTCCTTTCCGCGGAGTATCTTCTGGCGTCGGGAACCCGGGATGTGGTTCTCTGCGAGAGGGGAATCCGTACCTGTGAAACTTATACCCGCAACACCCTGGATATTTCCGCAATTCCCGTGGTAAAGGGACTTTCCCACCTTCCGGTGATCGTGGATCCGAGCCACGCGGTCGGTATCCGCGCCAAGGTAAGCCCCGCCGCCCTTGCCGCCGTCGCCGCGGGCGCCGACGGCCTTACCGTGGAGGTACACCCCAGACCCGACGAGGCCCTTTCCGACGGCCCCCAGTCCCTGTACCCCGAGCAGTTTGAAAAACTCATGCGCGATATAGAAGCCCTGGCGCCGGTGGTAGGCAAGGAGCTTCTTCGCATACCACGGTATTCGATGCCGGGGTATGCGGCTCCGGCCGGGAGCGGTTCTTTGTTGCGCGTAACGGACTCCGCGCCGGCGGAGGCCGCGATGGATCTGCCGGCCGCCTACTGCGGCGAAAACGGCGCCTATACGGAGCAGGCCCTGAACCGCATCTTCGGCGAGGACGCGCCCCGCCTGCAGGTTGATTCCTTCAGGGGGATCTTTGACGCGGTACTGGGAGGAAGCGCCTCGGCCGGGGTTGTTCCCGTGGAAAACAGCCTGACCGGCAGTATCCACGAAAACTACGATCTTTTTCTGCGTTACCCGGATATCGCCATTGTGGGAGAGCTGAAGCTCCGCGTTGTTCACTGCCTTATCGCCCACGAGCGGGCGGATATTGATTCCCTCCGCATTGTTCGCAGTCATCCCCAGGGCTTTGCCCAGTGCAGGGAATTTCTGGAAAAATATCCCGAATGGGTTCAGGAGCCCTGCACAACCACCGCCACGGCGGTTGTCTCAATCGCGCGGGAGGGGGCAATCCGGGTAGCCGCCATTGCGAGCGAAGCCGCGGCGAAAGCCCACGGCCTTAAGGTTCTTCGGGAAGGAATCGAGACCAACCCTCTCAATTACACCCGCTTCGTCATAATTTCCCGCCGCTGCGGCGGCCGCAATGGCGACGGCTGCGCCGACCGCTGCGGCGACACCGCGCCGGTTCCGCCGAGCCTCGGTTCCGGGCAGCCCAACAAGGCAAGCCTTGTTTTTTCCGTGCCCGATGAGCCGGGAAGCCTTTTTGCCTGCCTTAAAATAATGAGCGAGCGGGGCCTGAATCTTTCCAAGCTGGAATCCCGGCCCATACAGGGCAAACCCTGGGAATACCTTTTCTATGTTGACGTAAGCATACCCCAGGCCGGGGAGCTTTTCGACAAAGTGCTGGACGAATTAAAGGGAAAGACCGTGGATTTTTATCACCTGGGAAGTTACCGGGCCATGCTGTAGCCCGATCTTCGCCCGCCCGGATAAGCCCGCGGAGGTCATTGGACTTGTTCAACAACCTATTTTACTGAACTCTACCGGGTTCGGGTTGTTGAACAAGTCTCGCAAAAGGCTTCACCTTTTGCTGGTTTTATAAGGAACTTGTTCAAAAACTGAAGTTATTGAACAAGTCTATTATTTTTTCTTTGTACCCGTTTTAACCGGAGGCCGATCGCCGCCCAGTCTGCGGACCTCCCGGGGCGTTATCGAATAATACTTTTGGAATATTGCGTAGAAATAATTTATATTTTTGAAACCACATTCGGCGGAAATTTGCTTGATCGGTATATTGGTGTTTTGGAGCAGCCCAAGGCTCGATTTAAGGCGCTGCTCGTTGATATACGAGGTAATAGTGTTTCCCGCGTACTTCCTGAAGATCCGGCTCAGGTATTCGTGGCTCAGACCCAATTGGAAAGCTATTTCCGAAACCCGCAGTCTGCCCGATATGTTGGCGTCGATGATCTGCTTTATCTGGTTTACCAGGATTTCCTGTCTGTTCTCCGCGCGCATTATCCCGCTTCTGATATTGTTGATAATCTCCACCAGGTGGTTCAGCACCTCGGAAGATATGGGAAGGTCCTGAACAAACTCGCCGACTATTTTCTTTAATACCCGCAGCACCACCGGACGCTTTTCCGGAGGCACCTCGGCGGTGAAGGCTTCCCGGGGAATGGCGTTATGCGGATCGCCCGAAAATTTGAATTTCAGCGTATAGTTATCCACGGCCCCCGAGTCGTGATAGGTTATGGCGTGGGAAACCCGCGGAGGAATAAAACAGAAGCAGCCTCCGGAATATTCGATATGCCTGTTTTCAAGATAGATGGACCCGGAACCTTCGCTGAAATAATCGATCTGAAAATCGTATTCGTGGTAATGCCGCAGTATATTCCGCCTGAAGCGCCCCACAATACGGGCGGCGAAAATGACACAGTTCTTTTTTATCAGGTTCTCAAGCCGTTCAAGGATTCCCATCAAATCGGCGCAAGCCTGTTCCCGGTTGTTCTTAACGCAGGCCGCGGCAAGGCTTATGTTTGTTTTCATGAATTCGATTTTCAGTTCCTGGGGAATAATGCTGAAGTAGCACAGGGGGCCGGTGTAGTCATCGGAGGATTCAAAACCGATATGAAAATAATCAACCGCCGGGTCTTCGCAGATGGCCCGAAACTCAACTCCCGGAGAAAGAAAAAAGATCCTGTTGGCCACGATATCGGTCCAGCTCCCGTTCAGGCTGAAGGTTCCCGAAAGGGCCCGGGGAAAAAAGAAAATCTGATATTCTTCGTTGCGAAAAGTGACTCCGTTGAGAAAGCGGTTGTTATTAAAACGGTGGGAAAAGATCGACACGACCTTTTTAATCATTTTATAAAACCCTCTCACTGTTTTTGATAATATAACACAAAAAATTTTGACAAAGGGTCATATTTCCTCTCTTTTTTTTATGTTTTTTTGATATTTGATTTCGAAAAACTTGACAGCAGGGTATTAGCCATTACCATTACTTAGATAACAACAGAGGTATGTCTCATGATCGGCGGCGAAACGGTTCTGGAAGTCAAAGGAATATCAAAGTATTTTCCGGGAGTACAGGCCCTGAAAGATATCGATCTGGATATAAAGCGGGGCGAAGTTCACGCGGTCATCGGCGAAAACGGCGCGGGAAAATCCACGCTGATGAAAGTCCTTACCGGCGTATACCAGAAGGACAAGGGCGAGTATCTGTTTGAAGGTTTGCCGGTGGAAAACCCCACGGTACAGCAGACCATAAAGATGGGTTTGAGCTGCATCTACCAGGAGCTTACCATCGTGCCCCTTCTGGACGTGGCGAGGAACCTGTACCTGGGCAGCCTTCCGCTGAAAAAGAGCGGTATAATCGACTACAAAAAACTGTACAGCGATTCCCGGGAAGTTCTGAAAATGCTCGGCATGGATCTTTCTCCCGCAACCATTATGCGCTATCTTTCGGTGGCTTCCCATCAGATGATCGAGATAGGCCGCGCGGTTATCAGAAACGCCAAGGTGATCATCATGGACGAACCTACATCTTCGCTTACCACCAGGGAAACCCAGATACTCTTCCGCGTTATCCGCTCGCTGACTGAAAAGGGCATAGCGGTTTTCTATATTTCCCACAAGCTGGAAGAACTTACCGAAATTGCCGACCGTATCTCGGTGTTCCGGGACGGGCAGAAGGTTGCCACCTTCAACAACGACGAAGAGGTTACCCATGAAAAAATCATCGGCCTTATGATAGGCCGCAAAATAGAAAACTATTTCAACAAGCAGCAGTGCAGGATCGGCGATGTGGTTCTGGAGGCGAAACACCTTACCAGGGCCGGGGTCTTTGAGGACGTGAGCTTCAGCGTAAGGAGCGGCGAAGTGTTCGGCTTTTTCGGCCTTATCGGCGCGGGACGTTCCGAGGTCATGCGCGCGATTTTCGGCATTGACAAACTCGACTCAGGCGAAATTTACATCAACGGCATAAAGCAGCGTTGCACCTCGCCGAAAAAAGCGATTCGCGCGGGGATTGGGCTTGTACCCGAAGACCGGCGGGGCCAGGGGCTGATCCTCAAACTCGACGTAAAAACCAACGAAACCCTCATTAAGATCACCGAAATCAATACTTTGGGAATCATCGACAGGGCCGGGGAAGAAGAAGCGGCGCTTAAATTAAAGGAACAGCTTGACATTAAAACTCCCTCGCTCCGCAAAATCGTCGGAGAACTTTCCGGGGGGAACCAGCAAAAAGTGGTCATGTCCAAATGGCTGATGATGAACCCCAGGGTTCTTGTTTTTGACGAACCGACCCGGGGTATAGACGTGGGCGCAAAGTCGGAAATATACCGGCTGATCAACGGGCTTGCCGCCCGGGGCGTAGCGGTTGTTGTCATATCTTCGGAGCTGCCCGAGATACTGGGTATCAGTGACCGGATCATAACCATGCACGAAGGAAGAGTTACCGGCGAAATGGAAAGTTCGAAAACGGACAGCCGGGAAGTTATGCGCGGGGCCCTCGGCGGAAGGAGGGAAGCCGATGCTGTTTAAGGCCCGCGCCGTAAAGCGCGATTCCGGCAGGAGCAGGACCAACGAGATCCGCGCCGCGGTTGTCGGCGGAGTTCTGGTACTTATGATCGCCGCCCAGATCGCCGCAAGCCCCAACATCCTTATAAGCGCCGGCACGCTTCTGGATTATATCATCAAACTGATGACGTCCGTAACGAGCATCGGCCTTATTGCCGCGGGCACTACGCTGGTTATCATTACCGGCAACAACGACATTTCCTCCGGCTCGGTTATGATGGTGGCGGCGATTATGAGCTGTACCATCGCGAAGGATCTTTCCGAAACGATGGCCCCCGCCGCCGCTGGCATTCTCGCGGTGGCCATTCCGCTGATGGTGGGCCTCCTGTGCGGCGCCTTCAACGGCCTCCTTGTCGGCGTGCTCAAACTTAACGCCTTTGTAACCACCATGAGTACCATGTACGCGTACCAGGGCCTCGTCATGCTGTACAACAGCGGCAAGGCCGTCTGGGCGCCGGACCTGCCGGTGTTTTCCTTTATTGGCCATGCCAGGTTTTTTTTCATTCCCTTTCCCATTCTGTTGCTTGCCCTGTCGTTTATGGCGCTGGGCTTTATCCTGCACCGGACGGTGTTTGGCAGAAATATTTACGCGGTGGGCGGCAGCCCCCTGGCGGCGCGTTTTTCCGGAATTGATTCCCGGTATGTGGTGTTTATCGCCTATACGACAGCGGGCTTTATGGCGGCCCTCTCCGGCGTGTTCGTCGGTTCCTGGACAAATTCGGCCGACCTCCTTATGGGAACCGGCAAGGAATTCAACGCCATAACCGCCGTAGTCCTGGGCGGGGCCGCGCTTTCCGGCGGCACCGGCACTATGGGCGGTACGGTGCTGGGCGTTCTCTTTATGGGCGCGCTGGAAATGTTTTATATCCAGTTCAACATAAGCGTCATGATGCAATGGCTTATAAAGGGCGTTCTGATGATCGCCGTTATTTACATCAACGGGGCGCTGGAAG
>JAISAK010000140.1 GCA_031266695.1 Treponema sp. | reverse complement strand
CTGGCTGCCGCTCTCCTCCTTTCCGGCGCGGCCCTGGCCTGGAGCCAAACCGCGGCGGATATGGAAAACCTTTTGGCCGCCAGGGAAATTACTTTTTCCCAGGCGGTGTACTTTACCCTTGCTTCGGCGCCGGGGAGCCCGCCGGAAAATCCCGACGCGGCTTTTGCCATGGCCCGCGAAAAGGGCTGGCTCCCGGAGGGGGCCGAAAGCGGGAGCGCCCTTACCCTGGGCGATCTTTCCCTGCTTATAATGAACGCCTTCAACCTTAAAGGGGGCCTTATGTACCGGCTCTTTCCGGTGGGCCGTTATGCGTACCGCGAAATGACAAGCCGGGGCTTTATCGAAGGCCGCTCCTATCCGGACCTCAAGGTTTCGGGGGACCGGTTCCTCCGGATCCTGGGAAATGTCCTTGCCGGAGGAAACGAATGAAAAGAACTCCTCTATGGGCGGCTGTTTTCTGTTTCCTGCTCTTTACCCTGCCCGGAGCCTTTGCCGGGGATTTTGGCTTCATACTGAGCCAGAAAGCCCTGTTCACCAACGGGGAACTATCCTCCGGAACAACCGAATACTCAGGTACGGTTATGCCCTGGTTCGCTTCTCCCCTGGGGGATAAGGCGGATCTGTATCTTTCAGGCGGCTTAAGCGCCCGGTATGAGGATGAGGAATGGAAGCCCCTGCCTGAAATTTACCGCTTTGAGGCCGTCTACAGCCCCTTTCCGGATCTGCGCCTCGAAGCCGGCCGGGTCCCCTTTAAAGAAAGCCTCTCCTATGTGGCCGAGGGGCTCTTCGACGGCTTTTCCGCGGGACTCAACATCGGCGGGGGCCGGCTCAACGGGGGCCTTTTCTATACCGGGCTCCTCTACAAAAAAGCCGTGTATATTTACATGAGCCCGGATGACAAAAGGGATTTTGCTGATAAGGACGTGTATTTTGCCTCCCGCCGGTTCCTTGGGGGGATTAATTGGGAAAAAACAAGCGTCTTTGACGGCCGAAGCGATCTTTCCCTCAGCGGCTTGTGCCAGTTCGATCTTAACGGCGGCGGCGCAAAGATCCATTCCCAATACTTTGAAGCCGCGTTCACCATGCCCCTGGGCGCCGGGTTTAATACTGTCTCCGGCGCGGTTATCGAAGTGGCGGAAAAACCCGGGGATGCCTGCATCGCCTTTGCCCTTTCGGCCGAAGTGCAATGGTTCCTTCCCGGCGCCGTATCCAGCCTGTTGACCCTGACCGGGCGTTTTTCCTCGGGCGATTGGAATGAGGGGTTTGGGGCTTTTATACCCGTTACCGCCAAAGCCCAGGGCAGGGTTCTCAGGCCCATGCTTTCGGGAATCGCCTTTGTGGAAGCCGCCTATACCGCCCGGCTTTACCGTTTCCTTTCGGCGGATGTTTCCGGGGCCTATTACTTTAGAACCGACAAAACCACCTATACCGCCCCTGATATGGATACCGATTCAGCCTCGCCCCTTCTGGGGGCCGAACTCTACGGCGGCCTCTCATGGGCTCCTTATTCCGATCTATTGCTTTCCCTCGGGGCGGGTATATTTCTTCCCCAGGCCGGCAAGGTCTTTTTAGAGAAGGCCGAAATACAATACCGCGTTGAATTGGCGGCAAGTATTTCATTGTGAGGTTTCATGAAGATTTTCATTGTGCTTTTATTTTTTCTCACCTTTTCGGGCCCACCGAATGTCTTTAGCCAAACCATGGAAGCCAGATTTCTTGAGCTGCAAGGCAGGGTGGAAACAAAAGCGTCAGGTTCGTCTGAATGGCAGCGTGCAGAGCCGGGCGGCCTTATCCGGGAAAACGCCGTCATCTCCACGGGCCTTCAAGGCAGCGCCGTTATCGGCATCGGCAGTTCGCGCCTTGAGGTAGGCCCCTTGACCCTGGTGGCCCTGGAAGAACTTGCCCTGCGAAGCGCCGGGGAAGAAACCACCTTGTATCTGCGGATCGGCAGGATACGGGCTCTCGTAACCCCGCCCAGGGGGCAAAACATAGACTTTACCGTGAGGTCTCCCATCGCGGCCGCCTCGGTTCGGGGGACTTCTTTTGAATTTGACGGCAGCCGGCTCCGGGTTGAAGACGGCCTGGTTCTCCTCACCGGCTCCGCCGGGCAGAAGGTATATGTAGCCGCAACGCTGCAAAGCTATGTTGATGAAAACAACCAGAACAGGATAGTGCCGCCCTTTGAGGCCGAAGCCGCGCGCTTGCGTCCGGTAATTCCCGAATTGAACCACACCGGCAGCGGTACAGAGCCGCCGGAAACAGGGGGAATCTTTAATTCGTCGGGCACCCGTATTTATATAGGCTGGCCCTGAACAGGATGTTTTATCCGTAAGGAATTTTTACCACGAACCACACGAACCAACACGAACGGCTTGGATTTTAGAGAAAATTCTTGGGTTGCTCCGTATGTCTCTGCGGTTTTTCTTCTCGACAACGCAGAGGCACCCCTGCGTTACCTTTCGCCGCCGAAAGGGACGCCTCAACAAAGATGGCTAGTACTGTTGCTATTGACCCAGTTTAGAATTTTTAATCCTTCTATATCCATAAAATGCCGTGTATTATTGGTTACCAGCGGCACATTATGGTTCAAACACCAGGCCGCAATAAACAAATCATCATCGCTAATGCCCTTGCCTTGTTGCCGCATCTTCAATTTTACCGTTGAGGCAATATCCAAAACGGCTTTGTCAATAACACCAATGCCTTTTTCAGAATACATACGCTCAAAAATTGCCATTCTTTTTGTTGAAGCGTTTTTTAAAAGCCAGTTCATGATTTCAAAATAGACGGTAGGGGGAATAACAAAATCGTTACCCTTGTCTGTTTCTTCATTGATTTTGCTTTGAATAGTGTCGTCGTTTTTAAGAAAATACGAAACAATGTTGGAATCAAGCGCATAGGTAGTCATAAGGCTTCCGTTTCTTCGGGGCTTCTGAAGCGCAGGCGTTCCGGCTCGCCTTCCAGTAGTTCATCACAGTTTCGCAGGTCGTGTATTATTTCGTTCCATAATCTTTTACGGGCCGCCACTGCTCCCGCTTCGTCTACCGTTTCGTCAAGAACCGTTACAATGGTCTTTTTCTTTTCGGGAATGTGAACAGGGGTATCGGCGATAAAACGCCCCGCTTCAAAATAGCCTTCGACTGTCAACAGCATACCGCCCTCCTCACTTTCCAGTTTAGCCGCCCGGCGGCGATTGTCAACAGGCCCGCCCTACCCCCTGGTAAAAACGGTGCCAGGCACTTCTGCGTAGACAAGTGTTACTGCCTGGCGGCGATCTGTTCCTGCACCATGTCGCCGATAATATCCGCCGGGGTTTTATGGCTGGCTATCGCTTTGGCAAACAGATACTCATAAGACAGCCCATCAATGGCAATCAGGTGGGCGGTGTTTTGGGCCGCCTTGCGTTTCGCAATGAAACCCGACCCATTGGGGCCAATCTTGGGAGTAGTTTCCGTCCATTTTTTATCCAGTGCAAACGCTTCTTCTTCGGTCATTCTAGCCATTGTTTTCTCCTCCGGCTTTAATTAAAGGCAAAAAATTTTTTCTGCATTTCATCGCATGGAAAACATTGATAGTATCTTCATTAATAACATTATACATAATTTCAAGTAGATTGACGTTCCGGTCAAATCCGATAATAAGATGTTTATTATCGGATTCATCCTCGTCAATCCTGGCGTCATATCTGGCGGTAGAAATTGCAAAACGAATATCCGCTTCCTCTATATGGTGGGTAAAAGCGGCCTGATTGAACTCTATATTGAGATCCATATTACCAGTATACGATTTTTCCCGCGAACC
>JAISAK010000221.1 GCA_031266695.1 Treponema sp. | reverse complement strand
AAACCGCGTTCAGGATAGATGAATTTTCCTACATCGAGGCAATGGAAATTTCCCACTTCGGCGCCAAGGTGCTTTTTCCCCCGACGGTCAAACCGGCTCTGGAAAAGGGCATACCCATTCACATTCGCAATACCTTTAATCCGGCCGGTGGCGGAACCCGCATTTTGCGGGACGCCTCCGAGGGCGGTTATCCTATCCGGGGCATCAGCTCCATGCACAACGTGGCCCTGGTGCGAATTCAGGGTTCCGGCATGGTGGGGGCGGCGGGCTTTTCCGCGCGGGTCTTCGGCGCCCTTGCCGCGCGGGGAATAAACGTTATCCTGATAAGCCAGAGTTCGAGCGAATATTCGATCTGTTTTGCCGTAGTCCCCGAAGACGCCCGGCGCGCCGAGGCGGCTCTTAAAGAAGAGTTTGAAACGGAAATCCGGCGGGGCGCGATTGAAGAGCCGGTGACGGAAAAGGATCTTTCGATAATTGCCGTGGTAGGATCGCGGATGAAGAGTACCTCCGGCATTTCCGGCAAGGTTTTCCACGCCCTGGGCAGGAACGGCGTCAACGTAATCGCCATAGCCCAGGGTTCGTCGGAGCTTAATATCTCGGCGGTCCTTTCCCGGCAGGACGAGGGGAAGGCCCTTAACGCCATTCACGAGGCCTTCTTCCTTGCGGGCCTCCGGTCGGTGAATCTTTTTCTTCTGGGAACGGGGCTTATCGGCGGAACCCTGCTGGATCAGATTGCGCGGCACCGGGAGATTCTTGCCGACAAGGACAAGATACGCATCAACCTTGTGGGCGCCGCCAATTCCCGGCGCATGGTTTTCAGGCGGGAAGGGCTTGACCCGAAGAGGGTCAAAACCTTCCTTGCCGCGGAGGGGAAGGAGGCGAGGGACGGCCGGGACGGGGCCGCCGAACCCTTTAACCTTTCCGCGTTTATCGAAAAAATGATTTCCCTTAACCTGCCCAACACGGCTTTTTGCGACTGTACCGCGAGCGACGATGTTTCCGCTTCCTACGGCGAAATTATCCAGTCCGCCATTCCCATCGTTACGCCTAACAAACGGGCCAACGCGGGCTCCTTTGACTATTACCGCAGGCTTACCGCCTATTCCCGGGAGCGGGGCATTCCCTATCTTTACGAAACGACGGTCTGCGCCGGGCTTCCGGTTATTTCCACCCTGCGGGATCTGTTCTTTTCCGGAGACCGGGTGCGCCGCATAGAGGCGGTACTCTCCGGCACCCTGAGTTTCATCTTCAACAATTTCGACGGTTCCCGGCCTTTCTCCGCGCTGGTACGGGAAGCAAAGGCCAAGGGCTACACCGAGCCCGATCCCCGGGACGACCTCAACGCGATGGACGCGGCCCGCAAGGCCCTTATTCTCGCGCGGGAATGCGGCATGTCCCTGGAATTTGCCAACGTCGACATAGAGCCGATACTGCCCGCGGCCTGTTTCAAGGCCCCCGGCGTGGACGCTTTTTTCAGGGAGCTTGAAAAATCCGACGCCGCCTTTGAAAAGCGCCGTTCCGCCGCCGCCGCCGCCGGCAAGTCCCTGTGTTACGTGGCGGTAATCGAAGAAGGCGCGGCCAGGCTTTCGCTCCGCCCGGAATCCGAAGGCAGTCCCTTCCGTTCCCTTGTGGATTCCGACAACATCGTGGTGATCACTACGGACCGTTACTCGAAACTTCCTATGGTAATCAAGGGGCCCGGCGCGGGCGCCCAGGTAACGGCCGGCGGCGTATTCGCGGATATTGTGCGCATCGCCCGGACTCTGGTATAGTGGATTTTGGCCCCGCGCGAAGGCGCGCCGGCGGAGGTATATGTGCCCATAGCAGGAACAATTAAAACAGCCCTTGAATCGGCGTCTCTGATCCGGAAAATGTTTGAGGAAGGCGGCCGGCTCAAAAAACAGTACGGCGCCGACAAGGTTTTCGATTTCTCCCTGGGGAACCCCGACGTCGATCCGCCGCCGGCCTTTCACCGGGTGTTTCTGAAACTCGCGAAGGAAGACAAAAAAGGTTCCCACGGCTATATGCCCAACGCGGGCTACCCGGAGACGCGCGAAGCCCTGGCGGAAAAAACCTCCCGGGAGCATCGGGTAAAAATCGACGGTTCCCATGTGGTGCTGTCGGTCGGCGCCGCCGGCGGCCTCAGCACGGTGTTCAAGACCCTCTGCGATCCGGGGGACGAAGTCGTCGTATCCCGGCCCTACTTTATGGAGTACCGCTCCTATGTGGGGAACCACGGGGCAAAGCTTGTCGAGGCGGATTCCCTTCCGGATTTCAATCTTGACCTTGACGCGATCGGCGCCGCCCTGACGCCGAAAACCGCGGCGGTTCTGATCAATTCACCCCATAACCCCACGGGCCGCGTCTATCCCGAATCAACCCTTGCCGGTCTCGCGGAACTTCTGCGCGGCCACGGAAAAAAAACCGGCCGCCTGCCCTACCTTGTCGCCGACGAGCCCTACCGGGAGATAGTCTACGAAGGACTGAGCGTTCCCCCCGTCCTCAGCGCCTATTCGGAATCAATAATTGTCAACTCCTACTCAAAAAGCCTTTCCCTTCCCGGCGAAAGGATAGGGTACATAGCGGTAAGCCCGGACATTCGGGACAAGGACGACGTGATGAACGGTCTTGCCTACGCGACCAGGGTTTTGGGCTTTGTGAACGCCCCGGCGCTGATGCAGCGGATCGTGGCGGAACTGACCCTTGCGCGGGTTGACGTTGAGGTGTACGCGCGCCGCCGGGACGCCTTTAAGGCTGTCCTTGACGCGGCGGGCATCAGCTACGCGGAGCCCGAGGGCGCTTTCTATCTTTTTTGCAAGGTTCCCGGCGCTTCGGCGGACGACGCGGCTTTTGTGAATCACCTCAAACAGTATCTTATTCTCGGCGTTCCCGGAAGCGGCTTTGGAAAACCCGGCTGGCTTCGCTTTGCCTACTGTGTGGACGAAAAAATAATCCGCGCCTCGGGCGAAGCCTTCAAAAAAGCCCTTGCCTCCTGGCCGGGATGAACGCGTAGGACACCCAAAACAAACCGTGCAAGGTAATATGTCATACCCCAAGCGATACAAATGAAAACAGGATATTCCCCCGTGGGAACGCCAAAGCCGCCATTCACTTGCCTGTGGGGAAAAAGACATACAAGGTAATATTTCGTACCCCGAACAGCACGAGTGAAAACAAGATATTCCCCCCCCCCGTGGGAGCGCAAAGCCGTCGTTCACTTGCCTGTGGCGCAAAATACACGCAAGGTAAGATTTTATACCCCAAGGCCTTGCCTGCCCAGCTCCTATGTTCCTCAACTTTGTTCCGTGAACGCCTTTGTTCCCTGTTGGATAGTGTTACTCTCTTTGACGATCAACCTTCATTGTAGGAGGCCAGAAGTCACCGGGCAAGCAAGTCCTTGGGGTACAAGCTTATTAACTTGCACGTCTTTTTAGTGATAGGCAAGAGATCGAGGTACGAAAAAGCGCTCCCGCAGGGGAAGATATTCCTTTCATTCGTGGCGCAAGAGGCAAGGCTCATTACTTTGCGTGTCTTTTTAGTGATAGGGAAGAGGCCGAGATATGAATCCTGACAAGCCTCCACGGGGGTGGATAAAAAAGTATCTGGCGCCGGAGGGGAGTGCACGGGTGCCTCTGGTACCGGACTGGGAGCGCACCGGAAGACAGAAAAAAGGCGCCTGCTCACTGCTCCTGGTTACTTGTTTATGGTATACTTGAGGCAGGAGCAACAATATGGGCGAAGTACGAACGG
>JAISAK010000051.1 GCA_031266695.1 Treponema sp. | reverse complement strand
CCCGGTAGTACAAAGTCTGATAGGGATAGTTGAGGCTGTCCACCGCCGAAGCGTTTCCTGAAAATTCCACAAACGACGAGGCAGAGTCAATCACGTAGTTTATGCCATAGGCTGCCAGGGCTTCAAACAAGGCCGCGGCGCGGCGCACATTCCGGGGAAGCTCATAGGCGGGGAGAAACTCATTACCCTGGGCGGCGGCTATACGCTTATTGAAGAACCTATATGGCGGCGTTTTTACCAGGACCGCCGGGACCTTCAATTTTTGAAGTCTGAATTAAACCCCTTTCTTCCCCGGCCCGCCTCGGGCTTTTCGATAAACGAGCGGATCGCCGCGTTGATGGCGGGTCTTGAGGATTAGTTCGGGCCGGTAATCAAAATGCATGGTGTCAAAGTGATACCACTAGCCGCCCCAAATAAAACCGTATTTTTCAAATATTTCGACAATAGCCCAGGGTATGGAATTTTTGTATTCCCCGGCGCCGTTTTTTTCCCAGAGCCAGTAGTGGCTGGAGGGCACCGCAATATCCACGGCAATGCCGAAAGAATGGGGGCTCAGGCGGCTGGTTCCCGCGACAGGGCGGTAATTGAACGAACCTCCCGGCGGCATCAGCCAGGGGTGATATTCGGGGCCAAGGGCCTCAAGATCGGCGATGATGTTCTTAAGCTTTTTGTCTATGCCAAACCGGGTGCTGATCAAAAGCCGGGGGCCCTGTAACGAAGGCATCCATTGAACCGGTCTGAGGGCGGAGCGGATCTCCGCTTCGTTCCTGCCGTACAGGGCCCTGAAAAAAGCATCGGGACGGAATCTGCCGGGGTCCTCATTCAAAGCGGGCGGCTTTTCCGGCGCTCCCGGAGGATAGGGGAGACGGAGCATGTCTTCGAGATCGGGATCTTCCAGCAGGGTCTCAAAATCTTTTTGCTTTCCGTCATCGTAGGGCAGCAGGGTTCCGCCGGGAAGGCGTATCCCCTGACCGGGAACAAGCTCAAAGGCTCCGGGATAGGCGGCGGCCAATATCTCCAGGTCCTCTTTTGTGTCCCCCCAGACCACAGATAGGGCAGATAGATAAAGAAGAAACCTTGTTGCCATAAAGAACCGTTTAGCGGTTTTCATTTTGTGTCCCTCTCGCTTTCTTCCGAATCGGCAAGGGAATTCCGGTAGGCCCGGACAGTGGGGCCGGGCTTCATGCCGCCGCGCCGGGACGGAGAGGCCGCGGTGGCAAACAAAATCCTGCAATACAGGGCGGGGCAAAGTTCCCGGCCTAGCCGTTTGTCCAGGCGGCGCTGTATCCGGCTGGGAAGAATTTTCCGGCGCTTCAAAAAAACCTGGGACAGCCCCGTCCAGCCCGGTTTCAGGTTCCTCCGTTCAGGCGAATCAACCAGCGCGGCGTGTTCGGCCAAAAGGGGCCGGGGCCCTACAAAACTTTCGGTTCCTATAAGGATAAGGAGAATATCGGGAATTTCGTCAATGTGGAGCTTCCGCAAAAACCTACCCCAGGGGGGAATGCGTTTCGCTTCCAGGTGGGCCCGGCCGCCGCCGGACGGAACCGGCGTTTCCTGGTCACGCATGCTTTTAAGTTTTACATAGGTAAAGGGTTTCCCCTCCCGCCCAATCCGCCGGGAAAGGTAAAAGATTTTCCCAAAGACGGCAAGCTGGGGCAGGAGGAGGAGGACGAAAATCAACAGGGCGGCGGGAAGCAGCGCCAGGGCGGCGAGAATATCCATGATTCGGATAATGCAGACGTCCCGAAACTTCATGCCGGGCCGCCCGGAACCATGTCCGCCGGATTCAAATCCGTGGAGATATGCGCGAAGGGAAGACCGGCAAAGCCGAAAGCCCGCTCCGCGGAACGCCGCGAATTTTCCGCGCTGCCGGTGGTAAGGTAGGCGCGCCCGCCTCCGGCGTCCCGGCGACCCGCGGGGACAGAAAACCGCTCCAGACAGGAGTTCCGAAGGGCGGAACCGGGGTCGATAATCTCAAGCCCTGGGGCAATATTTTGCAGAACCGGGGAAACGGCGGGATAATGGGTACAGGCTAACACCAGGGTTTCGATGCCGCCGAGGGCGGCGAGGGTTTTTTCCAGGAACCCAGGGATGGCATCCATGTCCCCCGCCTCAATGAGGGCGGAAAGCGCCTGGGTTGGGCGGGAGCGGACCCGGTTGCCCGCCGCTTCCAGCGCCTTTTGATAGATGCCGCTCCGGATAGTGCGGTTCCCGCCAATGACACCGATAACCCGGCCCGAGGGCAAGGGGGAAGCGAGAAAAGAGTGGATTAAACTGAGGGCCTCCACCCCGGCGGCAGGGCTGGATGCAGCGGGCAGCACGCTCGACAAGGCGTTGCAGGCTATGGCGATAGCGCGGGTTCCGAAGCCGGCAGCAAAGGCCGCAATATC
Organism: Treponema sp.; assembly: GCA_031266695.1. Taxonomy (GTDB): domain Bacteria; phylum Spirochaetota; class Spirochaetia; order Treponematales; family Breznakiellaceae; genus JAISAK01. The sequence goes on along the minus strand of JAISAK010000051.1, from coordinate 1,094 downwards.
CCCAAGCCGCCGGCGCAGCGCCCCGGAGCTTTGTTTTCCGTAAGGGACGCTGCCCGAATCCGAAAGGTACAGCAGATCCGCGCCGGGCAGTGCCCCGCAAAGGCTCTGAAAGAGCGGAAGGCCTCCTATGCCCCAGTCCAGCACCGCGAGCGGGGGGCCGGTCATTTTCTGCATAAAAAACCCGCCGTAACGCCCCTGAGCCCGGCGCTCAAAAGCCTGAAATCTTCGACGCGGAAATTACGCTCCACCGCCGCTTTCGCTTCGGAAAGTTCCCGTTTGGGATGTTCCCCAACCATACGCCGCCAATCGGGGCTCCGGGTCAGCCGCCGCAGCCTTTGGTAATACTCCCTGTTCCTGATATACAGGAGCCGGGCCGCAGCCCAGGCCGCCAGGTATTTGTGAACATAAAAAGGATGAAAAGATCCGGCAAAAAGATCTACCAGGATAAAAAGGCCGCCCTCTTTTAACACCCGGCGTATTTCATCCAGCGCCCGGCCCCAGGCCATGTACCGGAAACTTAACAGCGAAATAACCATATCAAAAGAGGCGTCCTCAAAGGGCATGGCCTCCGCCGTTCCCTGCCGCAGAACCACCTCGCTGTCCAGGGCCCCGGCGGCTATGGAATACATTACGGAACTTGGCTCCAGGGCGTACCGTTCCGGCGCTATCCCCGCCAGGGCCTTTAAAAGATAACCGTTTCCGCAGCCGAGATCCAAAAGGGATTGGGGCCGGTGTTTTTCCACCAGCCGCCGTATCCAGGGCCATTCAAAAACCCGCAGCGAAATATCGTCAAAAACCGCCGCATATTCCTCCGCCACAGGATCATATATTTCCATACCCGGACATGATGACTTCATTTTTTTTGCGGGTCAATACCGCGCGGAAACAGTGTCCCCGTTACGCCCCATAGCGTTTTTTCCCTGTTTTTAGTATAGTAAAAGGAGGTTCCGGCAAAGGCCGGACGAATTGTGGAATTTGTGGAATTATGGAGAGAAAAGTGAAAAAATTGCGCGGATACCCCAAGAGCCTGTACAAGGTTCCCACCAAATACTGCGGCGGCTGCGGCCACGGGGTGATTCACCGGATCATCACCG
>JAISAK010000160.1 GCA_031266695.1 Treponema sp. | reverse complement strand
ACAGTACGGGGTAAATGCATTAGGGGCGTTACGAATTTGTAACAAAAACTCTGTGTGACTCCGTGTACTCCGTGGTTTTTTCCTCTTCTTTTTACTTCTTTGACTTTTTTGACTTCGCGGTTAAAATTTCTTCCAAAACTTGGTAGTTTCCCGGAAAATGAAGAAAACGCCGTTGCCCCCGCCGAATTCCCGTCTTTTCTTGCCTTTTTCCCTTTTTTTTGCGATATTTGAAAAAGGAGGTTATCTCAAATTCAGCAAACAAACCAGGCGGGCGATTTTTAACTTTACAGGCTCCTAGTAGCAAAAAGGCGGGATTCATGTCAGATCAAAGCGTTGTACCCCTAGACCAAATTCTCCCGGATAAGCTGCCGCTGGTAGCCCTCATGGGCAGGCCGATCTTTCCCGGAATTTTCACCCCCATTATGATTGGGAATCCTATGGATGTGAAGGTTATTGACGAGGCGGTTGCCGGAGATGCCTTGGTGGGCCTGGTGATGCTGCTCAACGAAACCGAGACTCCCTCTATCGAGGACCTCTACAAGGTGGGAACCGCGGCCAAGATAGTCAAAAAGATCAACCTTCCCGACGGGGGGGTAAATATTTTTATCTCCACCCTCAAGCGTTTTCGCATCGAGAAGACCCTCCACGCCGCAAACCCGATTGTCGGGGCGGTTGAGTACCTTGAGGACGAAGAGGACGATACCAGCGAGGTGAAGGCCCTTACCAGGGCGCTCATCAGCGAGATGAAACAGATATCGGAAAATAATCCCCTCTTTTCCGAAGAGATGCGGCTTAACATGATCAACATCGATCATCCGGGAAAGATCGCCGATTTTATCGCAAGTATCCTCAATATCGAAAAAAACGATCAGCAGAAGATTTTGGAGATCCTCAATGTGCGAAAGCGCATGGAACAGGTACTGGTGTATATCAAAAAAGAACAGGAGCTTTTGCGGATTCAGAAAAAAATCCAGAAAGAGATAAACGAAAAAATAGAAAAATCCCAGCGGGACTACTTTCTCAAGGAAGAGCTCAAAGCAATCAAAACAGAGCTGGGAATGACTACCGACGCCAAGAGTTCCGACTATCAGCGTTTTAAGGACAAGTTCGACGCCTTTAAATTCGATGGCGAGATAAAGGAAACCGTCGAGCAGGAGCTTGAGAAATTCAGCCTGATGGAGCCCAATTCGGCCGAATTTATCGTTACGCGCAATTATCTTGACGCGATAGTCAGCCTTCCCTGGAACGATCCGGAGCCGGAAAACCTTGACCTTGAAAACGCCAAGGCTGTCCTCGAGGCGGATCATTACGGCCTTGCGGACGTCAAGAACAGAATTGTCGAGTACCTTGCGGTACGCAAACTCCGAACGAAAACGAAGGGAAGCAAAGTCCCCGCGGGTTCAATTATCTGCCTTGCGGGCCCCCCCGGCGTTGGAAAGACCTCGGTGGGTAAATCCATAGCCCACGCCCTGGACAAAAAGTTTTTCCGCTTCTCGGTGGGCGGCATGCGCGACGAGGCGGAGATAAAGGGCCACCGGCGCACCTACATCGGCGCCATGCCGGGAAAAATCATTCAGGGCCTCAAAATCGTAAAGACCAGGGATCCGGTTTTTATGATCGACGAAATCGACAAGATGGGGGTAAGCTTCCAGGGGGATCCGGCAAGCGCCCTTCTTGAGGTTCTTGATCCCGAACAGAATTTAAATTTTCGGGATCACTACCTGGATCTGCCCTTTGATATTTCCCATATCTTTTTTATTGTCACCGCCAACACGCTGGATACAATTCCGCCGCCCCTCCTTGACCGCATGGAGATTATTGAGCTTCCCGGTTACATTGACACGGAAAAGCTTGAAATAGCGAAACGTTACCTTGTCCCCAAGAGTCTGGAAAAAAACGGCCTTAAAAAGAAATGGGTAAAGTATACCACGGACAGCCTTCTTCACATTGCCAACGGTTACGCCCGCGAAGCGGGGGTGCGGAATTTCGAGAAGAACCTGGACAAGATACACCGGAAGCTTGCGAAGGAGCTTGTGGAAGAAGACGGGAGCCTTCGGGCCGGTCAAAACGGGGCCGCGGACAAGGCAAAGACGAAAAAGGCCAAAGGCCCTAAAGCCGCCGCGCCCGCGTCCGCCCCCGAGGCAAAAAAGTTTGTCCTTGACAGGAAGCTTGTTGAAAAGTATCTGGGCAAGCCGGTCTTCCCCGAAGGCGATATCAAGCTTGCCGACAAGCCGGGCATGTCCGTGGGGCTTGCCTGGACAAGCATGGGCGGCGATACGCTGGTTATCGAAGCCACTTCCATACCCGGCAAGGAAGGATTAACCCTTACCGGCAAGATGGGCGATACCATGAAGGAAAGCGCCGCTATTGCCATGACGGTTGCCCACAAGCTTGCCGTGGAAAAGTACGGCGTCGCGAAGGATTGGTTTGACGCGAATCACATCCATCTGCACATTCCCGAAGGAGCAACCCCGAAGGACGGCCCCTCGGCGGGAATTACTATGGCAACGGCCCTTCTTTCCCTGCTGCGAAATAAAACCATTACCGACAAACTTGTGATGACCGGCGAGCTCAGCCTTACGGGGCGGGTTCTGCCGATAGGCGGCCTTAAGGAAAAGACCATTGCCGCCCGGCGCAACAAGGCAAAGCATATCATCATACCCAAACAGAACCTGCGCGATCTTGACGACATTCCCGATCATGTAAAGAAGGGAATCGAATTCCACCCGGTGGAACGCTTTGCGGAAGTGCTGGCTCTGGCTTTACCGGACTGAACCGGGGGAGGGGAGGGGGAATTGTACGTCCATCCCAAGCTGATCGCTTTTACCGGCAGGCTTGAAGCCCTCTTTCACGAGGTCGATGAAGAAATGGAGGATCACTGGGCAGGGAGTTTTGCGCTGCACCCCAACAGGCTCGAAAGGGGCGCCTCCGGCAACCCCGAAATGGACGGCCTTTTCGAAATTGCCCCGGATTTTACCCCCGGCATCGGTTCGGCAAAGGGCAGGGGTTATATTGTATCCCTTCGGGTTGCCACGCTGGACAGGGTAAGCTCCGAGCAGCTCGAATTCCTTCTGGAAGAATCCGCGGCGCTCGTCAGGGCAAAGCTTCCCCGTTACTTTCCGGATCGCAAACTTGAAGTAGTCCGCGACGGAAAACGTTTCAAGATCGTGGGGGATTTTTCACTGGGCGAGACACACCCCCTGTCGGGTTAACCGCTAAAAATCTTCCCGCGCGCCGGCTACAATCTCGGCGCTTTGGACATCCAGGGCTCTCAGGGTCAGGCGCCGGGCGCCGGCGGAATTGCTCAGGGCGCCGGTGATAACGATATTCGCCCCCAGCATATTTCCGATGGAAACCGCCGATTCGTCGCTTACCGCTCCGGACATTTGAAAATTCTGCTCGGCCCGCAGGGTGTCAAGGGATTTTCGGTCGACAATTTTAAATTTGCCCGACTCAAGCAGGCGGAATTCAAGCTCTTCCATAATAAAAGCCGCAGTATCCTTTTCTCCGGCGGAAATATTCAACACCGCCAGGATCGCCTCTCCGGGCAGGCCGGCGATAAGTTTTTCGCTTCCCCGCTTTACGGCATCTTCCGTTGCCGCCGCCGCGCCCGTCCGGCTGCCCTGCATCTGGCGCCGCATCTCGCCCTGGCTTCGTTTGATCACCACCTTCAAATGCGGCGCCGGGCCGGTATAACTTGGTTTATACCGGGCGCCTTC
>JAISAK010000085.1 GCA_031266695.1 Treponema sp. | reverse complement strand
GGCCTTTCCCGTCCGGGTTCCCTGCTTGTTCCGGAAACCGTGCCCGAGGGAGCCGCCATCAGGGTTGACGGGGTGTATATGGGAACAAGCCCGGATCGCTTTTTTGTTCCCCGGGGCAGGCACAGCCTGGAACTGACCCTTCCCGGCTTCAAAACAGAGAAAATCGACTGCGAGATACCGGGGCGCGTTTTTGCCTCGGCCCTTTTCCCCCGTCTGTATCCCCTCAGCCTTACCCTGTCGATGTCCGATCCGAAGGCTGTTTTTGCCGCGGGGGCTTCCGATTACATCGCCTGGTCCTTCGGCGGCGAACCCACCGGGGCCTGGCAGATACCTTTAAGCCTTTCCACGGCGGCCTACCGCGCCGGAAGCGCCGGGGCCGGTGTTCAGGAGCTTCTCAGAGCTTCGGCCCGCTTTGCCGTAACCAGAGCGGCCCTGCGCGATCTGCTCAGAGCCAAAATCCTTGCCGATAACGGAGGCCTCTCCCCCTCGCCCCTTACCCTTCTTGGTTCGGCGCGGGATATCATCGGCTTCCTTTCAGAGAGCCCCCCCTCCGCGGCGTGGCTTTCGGACCTTCTGCCCCGGGACAGCTTTTCAATCGGCAATTCATCCTGGTACCGGAAGCAGGGCGCGGCGGAAACCATCTCCCCCGGGGGGGGAAGGCAGGCCGGCGCCGGGGGTCTTTCGTTTACCTCTGTTGAAGGCGGAATCCTGGCGCCGGGAGGCCGTTACCGAACCGCCGTTGAGGGATTCCTGATCTGTAATACCGAGGTGGCCGCCGCGGATTTTGAACGCTTTCTTGCGGCGCGCCCCGAATGGGCGCCCGATAAATTGGACGCCCTTGTCGTACAGGGACTTGCGACCTCCGAATACCTTGCCGAAGACCCGGAAATCTCGGGCGCCGGCCGGGCCGTCACAAACAGAGCCGGTGAAGAAACAGGGATCACCGGTGTTTCCTGGTTTGCCGCCGAAGCTTTCTGCGCCTGGCTCAGCGGGGAGCTTCCCGCTTCCCTGGCCGGCTACGAGGCGCGGCTTCCCACGGAGGAAGAATGGGAATATGCCGCAAAATGGGCGCGGAACCGGGCCGCGGCAGGCGGAAGGGTTGATATACGCGGCCTTGGAGGCCTTGCCTGGGAATGGTGCGGAAATCCCTACGCGCCCCTTGATTTCATCAGAGCGCCGGCCGGCGCCGTTGAAACCCTGGGTTCCCCGGAACGGGCCCTTCGCGGCGGTTCCTGGGTAAATCCCGCCGGCGCCGTGGACAGTGAAACCCGGGCTTCCCTGCCGCCGGAGTTCTGTTCCCCCTTTGTGTCGTTCCGCCCGGTTATTGCCCCAAAACACGGCGCGGGCTTCAACGCCGCGATTCCGGCGGCCCCTTCCGCCGAGGGAGGCTGACGTGGCCGAAGGCGTAAAGATCATCGCCGTAAACCGCAAGGCCCGGCACGACTATTCGGTGGACGACAACTACGAATGTGGAATGGAACTTTTCGGAACCGAGGTAAAATCCTTCAGGGACGGAAAAATCTCCTTTCCCGACGCCTGGGCCGAAGTTTCCGGCGGCGAAATCTGGCTCCACTCCCTGCGGGTGGCGGAAAATCCTTTTTCATCGGTGTTTAACCACGACCCTTCCCGGAAAAAACGGCTCCTCCTCCATAAGGAAGAAATCAAGCGCATAAGCCGCAGGGTGGATGAAAAGGGGTATACCCTCATTCCCCTGTCCTTCTACTTCAAAAAAGGAAGGGTCAAGGTAGAGATTGGCCTGTGCAAGGGGAAAAAAGCCTTTGACAAGCGGGCGGATATCCGTGAACGGGACGTCAAGCGGGATGTGGAAAGGGAATTCCGGCATAACTTTTATTTGAAATGAATGGATAAAATTGCTATACTTTGGAGTATGAATCGAAGATTGTCGATGTTTATCCTGTTTATCGGCCTGGGCATTTCTTTCGCCTTCGCCCAGGAAAACAAACCGGTAATCAAGTTCAAACCTCTTTTTATTGAAGGAATCGGATCGGAAGAATCCCGGTTTCTGGAATCCCTTATTCAATCCTACCTCTCCGATATAGGAGTTGTCATAGATTATATAGACAGCGATTATTCCGGAGAATCCGGCGCCGCGCCGGATTATACTATCAGCGGAAGCATCCATGTAGAACGGGACGGGCCTGTTTTTTTGCTGGAGATATCGGACGCCCGGACGGGCGATATCCATTCGATAACTTCGGCGTATAGATCTACCGGTGAACTGGTGCTGAAAGCCCGCTCCGTCCTGGAAACCGCCTTTTCCGCTAACGTCAAAGAAGATGAGAAAAAGCGGGAAGCCCTGCCGGAACAAATGGACGAAAACCTGATAACCGGTATCTGGAGGGGCGAGGCCGGGATAGAGATAGTGCGGCTCCAGCACGGCGGCCGGGGAGTGGCGATTTTTTCTTCCGGCGCTCAGATGGTGCTTTCTTATATTATTGAAAATAATATCCTCAAAATATGGCAAGTTTCCCCCAATTCGGAACGCTTTTATTATCCCCTGCCGTTTAATGTGGCAAAACAGCTTGCCGCCGGAGCCGAGCCCATGAACTGGGAATTATCCCTCTACAATAAGGGGACGGTGCTTGGCGGGATAAAAATAGCGACCGGGGTCAGGCTGGATCGGGGCGAAGTAGTCGAACTGCTTCCCGGCGGGGATGTTCGGGAAGTAATCTGGATAAAAACCGGGCACTGAGGCCTCGTAACTTCCGGGAAGCTGCCAAGTTTTGGAAGAATTTTGACCGCGGAGGGCTGGAATATTTAAGCCTGAATCTATACCATGAAGAAGCTGCGGGCGCGTAGCTCAGCTGGTTAGAGCGCCACGTTTACACCGTGGATGTCCGGGGTTCGAATCCCTGCGCGCCCAGAAATTCATCCTGAAACAAAAAATGCAGGGATTCGAACCGGAGTGCCGTGCCCGAGCAGATGCGGGGGATGCGGCGCATGGACGCGCCGCAAGGCGCGAAGGCGGGCTGGAGGGAGTGCGCAGGACGCGCGCAACCGGAAGCCGAATCCCTGCGCGCCCATACGGCAAGTCTTTACCGTACAAGGGAATAGCCTACCCGAAAACGGATGGCGCATCACACGAAAAGCTCTATCACCGCAACAGCGGTTGGGTATAGGAGATATAGCCATGAACGGATACACCGTTTTATTAAAATGGGATGACGGGGCGTCAAAATGGTACGCCCTTAACGACGATATCCCTATAGTCCTTGAGGATGCTTCCCTGGATACGTTGATCGACCGGGTAAAAATGGCGGCGCCGGAACTCCTTGAGTTGAACGGGCAACCGCACAAGGATATTCACCTGCTTTTCAAAATGGAACGCCAGGCGGTCATTGCGTAATGGCGGAGTATGAAAAGAAAGTCCGTCAGATACTCAATGATCACGGGTGCTGCTTTGTACGACAATGGAATCATGAAACAGGCCGGGATTGACTATCATTTTTGAGACAACTGCGCTGTCCTCTCTTGCCGCAACCGGCAGTGCCGTAAATCGCTGTTTCACCGGTGGTATACTCCATAGATTTAAGTTTGTCAGGCAAGGAATTGTCTAATTCGTTGCCTGACAAACAATTATAATCGGAATTCCCTGACAATTTCAGATTGTCAGGGAATACTTGTCGGTTTTTTCTCCAATAGACCAGACGCCGTTCTTTGGATTGTATGCCATCTTCATATAAGTAAGGAGATTTGCCGCCCCTTCCCGGATACAGATAAGCTGACATTCCTTCGCAATTTCCATGAGTGTATCAAAGTCTCCCTCAATGGTTGTTTCAAAGGGCCCCACAAAAATTTTAAGACCGGTACTCTTGATGTAAGAGATGACTTTGTCCACGATGCGGAGTACTTCGTCCCCGCCGACCGACTGGGGCAGTACCTGTATGGCAAGACTTGCTTCGGGTTGTTTCACCTTGCTCCTCCCTGTTTTCCGGCGGCGGAGTATCTTCCCCCGGGGCCGGTTGTTTTATGAACGAGACTCGTTCAAATCTATTAACCCGGGACACGATAGACTCGGGGAGTTCTTTTTTATAAAATAGGAGACGCTTTGCTTTATACTCCATAGATTTAGGTTTGTCAAATGAGGAATTGGCCAATTCTTCATTCGTGTTGAGGGTTTGATACCCCGCCTTTGATGTTGCGTAAGCAACTACTTTGCCGCGGTTATAAGGGTATTAAACCCGAATACAACTACCTTATGAGAACAACATACCGCGCCGGACCGGAGGTCCGAGCTCTGCCGCGCGGTTGTTGATTT
>JAISAK010000068.1 GCA_031266695.1 Treponema sp. | reverse complement strand
GCGGGGGGCGTCCAGGTTACAAGCGACATTTCAATCATCAAGAATATTTCCTTTGATACGGCGGAAAAAATAAAGCTTGAGGCCGGCTGCTGCTGGGAAGCCCTGCTTGAAGGGGATGAGGACATCATTGTCCCCGGAGTGGGCGGAAGGCCTCCGATGTCGATTCCCCGGTCCCAGATATTTACCATTATCAGGCCGAGGATGGAGGAGATACTCAAGATGGTAAAGGATAAGCTGGACAAACTGCGCCTTTCCCGGCCCCTTGGCGGCGGAGTGGTGCTGACGGGAGGGGGCGCCCAGCTTCAGGGTACGGTGGAGTTGGCTTCCGCTATCCTGGAATTGCCCGCAAGAATCGGAAGCCCCCTTCGCACGTCCGCGCTCGGCGGCCTTGTCGAGGAATACTGCAGCCCGGCCTACGCCACCGCCATCGGCCTTATGCTGGAAGGAGGAGACCGGGAAAGCAGGGCCGATCCCGAGGGCGCGGCGGGGGCTTCGGAAAGGGAGCAGAAGGATATTTTCAGCAAACTGGGAAAATTTCTCCGGGATGAATTATTTTAACCGGGAGGCTGTTCCAAAACTTCGGTTTTTGGAACAGCTTCGGGGGTTCGCGCGAAAACGGTAAAAAGGCGCTTGCCGCCTTAAATCAACCAACCCCGCCGCAGAGCGGACGGGGTATGGTTGGTTCTGATAGGTATGGATTTATGCGGGTTTAATACCCTGCAAACCAATAGATTAAGCTGGTTTGAAACCGCCGCAGAGCGGCGGGGTATTAAACCCGCTTGCGAATAAAATAGAAAAGGATTTGGGAGGGGATATGAATATTTACGCGGTCCATGAGGAAAAGCCGGCCATTAGATTTCCGGTACAGGAAGGCCAGGATTCCAACCGGCTGACATCGACCATCGTCAAGGTTGTCGGCACCGGCGGCGGCGGATCAAACGCGGTAAACCGCATGATCGACTTCGGTCTTTCCGGGGTTCAGTTTGTGGCGGTTAACACCGACGAGAAGGATCTCTGCAAGAGCAAGGCAAAGATCAAGCTGCAGATTGGTTCCAAGCTTACCGGCGGAAGGGGCGCCGGCGGCAAGCCCGAAGTGGGCGAGGAAGCGGCCAATGAAGACGAGGATCTGATCTCCGAAACCCTGCGGGGGGCGCACATGGTGTTTATAGCCGCCGGCATGGGCGGGGGCACCGGAACCGGTTCGGCGCCGGTTATCGCGAAAATCGCCCGGGAGCAGGGCGCCCTTACGGTCGGCGTTATTACAAAGCCCTTTGACTTTGAAGGCCGTTACAAGATGAAGCTGGCCGAAGAGGGCATCAGGAAAATGAGGGAAGCCGTGGATACCCTTATTATCGTTCCCAATCAAAACCTGTTCAAAATAGTGGAACGAAGCACCCCCTTGAAACAGGCTTACCTCCTGGCCGACGACATACTGCGCCAGGGTGTGCAGGGTATTTCGGATCTCATAACCAAAACCGGAGTCGTCAGCCTGGACTTTGCCGATGTCGAATCGATCATGAAGAATCAGGGGGACGCCCTTATGGGAATTGGCCTTGCCGAAGGCGAAAACCGCGCCAAGGACGCGGCGACCAGCGCCATTGACAACCCTCTGCTGGAGGACACCACTATTGACGGGGCAACCCGGATACTGGTAAATATCGCCGGAGAGGAAAAAACCATGTCCCTTGTGGAAATTGATGAAATTATGAATATCATAAAGGCCAAGGCGGACCCGGACGCGAATATCATTCACGGGGTAATTTTTGAACCTGAGCTGGGCAGCAGTTTGAGGGTTACGGTTATTGCCACGGGTTTTCAGAACGGAATATTTAAAGAGGCCGGCGGTTCCGCAGGCGAAGACCCCCGGGTAAAGGATATCGGCGATTTTATCAATTACGCCGATTTCGAGGGTTTGAGGGAAGGAACCGGCCGGCAGGGCTTTCTCGGCCGCCGGAGTTACCAGGACGATCTGGATATACCGACGGTAATCCGGGATCGCGGCTATTCCGCGCAGAAAGCGGAACAGGCCGCGAAGGGTTTTTCGGATCGTTCCCCCGAATATCCGGGCGAAAAAAACGCCGCCGACGGAAGAGACGCTTAAATTGAACAACGGGGATCTTCTGAAAAAATTCTGCGCGCGGCTTATCGCCGTGGAACGCCGGTCGCTCCTTACCGCCGAGACTTACCGGTTTGAGATCCGCCATTTTCTGGAATATCTTGAAGCGGAAAAGCTTGAGCTTGCGGAACTTGACTCCTCCCGGGTTATCCGTTACCTTGAGTGCCGAAGGCTTCGGGATTGTATAGATTCAAGGTCTACCGCCAAAGCGGTTTCGTGCCTGCGGTCCTTCTTCCGTTTTATCCGGGACGAGGGAATCCTGGAGGACAACCCCGCCGCGGTTCTGGATTTACCCAAGCGGATAATGCGCCTGCCGGATGTTTTAAGCAGGGATCTTGTCGAAAGAATCCTTGCCGTGATAGATACGGAAACTCCCCTGGGACTGAGAAACCGGGCGCTTTACGAGCTTATTTATTCGGCGGGCCTCCGGGTTTCCGAAGCGGTGAAGCTTCGGCTGCGGGACCTTGATTTTGCCGAGAGCCTTGCCAAGGTTACGGGGAAGGGCGGCAAAGAGCGTTTTACGGTATTCGGTTCGGAAGCCGCTTCCTGGCTTAAGCGTTATATCGGCGAGGCAAGGCCGAAGATCCTCGGCGCCCGCCGCAGTGACTTTCTTTTTGTCGGAAGAACCGGCCGGCGTCTTTCCCGCAAGGGAATGTGGAAAAACTATAAAAGTTACACCGTAAAGGCCGGAACCGAATCCCGGCTTCATACGCTGAGGCATAGTTTTGCCACGGAACTTCTCGCGGGCGGGGCGGATCTCCGTTCGGTTCAGGAACTTTTGGGCCACGCGGATATTACCACAACCCAGATTTATACCCATGTGGATGTTTCCCTGCTCAGGGAGAGTCACCGGAAATTTTTGCCGAAACTAAAGGATCTGGCGTCCCGCGAAAAGGTGGAATTATAATAGTGGAATTATAATAATAGAATAGAGGTGATTTTGAAATTGGACTTTTGGAATCAGGCCTGTCCAGGGGGATATTTTTTTGAAAATAAGCAGGGTTAGGGATTATTTTCTCGGTATTTTCGTGTTCCTCGTCCTCGGGACGCTTGTCGCCCTTGTTTACAATTATGAAAAGGACAAGGGCCACCGGGATCTGGCAAAAAGGATTGCCGAACTAAGTCCCCGGGGCGGCCCCCCCGAAACACTTGAAGGACTGCGGAAGGCCATCGCCGCCTACGAGGACAGGATAGAGCTTAACGTAAAGGAAGGCGTTCAGACCGGCGTG
>JAISAK010000062.1 GCA_031266695.1 Treponema sp. | reverse complement strand
TATAATTATTTGATTCCCAAAATTTACGAACTGCCGCCGGGGCTTGTTGAATTCCCGATGGATTCCGTTTCCGGAGGAAAGGGAAAAATTCCGATAAGAAAAAAGGAAATTTACAGAGTTACCCAGACCGTTTCCAAATACGATCTTAAATGTATTGTTGTAGTTCCCAAATCTTCCATGTATGAACTTCCGGATTATCTGTTCCGCATGTATATTCTTTATATCTGCCTGTCCCTTGTCGCTGGTATAAGTCTTTCATTATATTTCGCCAACAATTCAAATAAACAGATTCGTACCATCCTTGCCATATTCAATTCCGCCAAGGAAGGAAAATTTCATGTCGTGGAAAACCGAATGCCGGTTATCAAAAATTCCTACCAGTATATTCTTTACAATATAATAAACGCTTTTATAGAAAAGGATTATCTTACCACGCAGCTTTCCGAACGAAAATACAAGGCCCGCCTTGATGAAATGGTAGCGCTCCAGTCCCAGATGCATCCCCATTTTCTGTTTAATACGCTGCAGACAATAAACATGAAAGTCCTGAGTCTCGGAAAAGGCCCCAACGAAGCTTCGTACATGATCGAGCACCTGTCATCTATCCTTCGCTATTCCATGCACGATCCTTCCCGTTTTGTCCGGCTGGAAGAAGAAATAGCCCAGGCAAGAAGCTATATGGCCATTCAGTCTATCCGTTACAAGGACGCAATTAAAGTAACATGGAAATACGACGAAGGGATTTTAAATTTCGGAACCCTGCGCCTTCTGTTTCAGCCCCTGCTGGAAAACAGTATTGTTCACGGCATGAAAGAACAGGAGATTCCCGGAGAAATTCTTATTGTCCTGGAGGAAGAACAGAATTATCTCTCCGCTACCGTAGCCGATACCGGCGCCGGCATTCCGGAAGACGCGCTGAAAAAGATACGGGAAAATCTCGCAAGGCAGGATGATCAGTTTGAACATATCGGCCTCTATAATACGGAGCGCCGCATAAAACTCGCTTTTGGCGACGCCTATGGAATTTCCATCGACAGCGAAACAGGATACGGAACTATTGTACAAATTAAACTGCCCAAATTCCGGTTTGCTGACCCGGCGGATTCCCGAAGGCCCCTGTCTCCTAAATAACTTTCTGCCGCTGCCAGGCTCCGCTTCTCCAGCGGATGATATATCCCGCCGCCCGGACAAGCCATTCTCCCACCATGGAGATCCAGACGCAGACAACGCCGACTCCGAAACGGTAGGCCAGGAGATACGCGCCGCCCACCCGGACTATCCACATGGCAAGGGCGGAGATGATCATGGTGTACTTTCCGTCCCCGGCGGCTCTCAGGGCATAGGGAAGGCAGTAGGCGGGAATCCAGATCAGAATGGCGGCCGTACAGAAAATGAGGCCGCAGGTATGGGCGATGCGGATAGTTTCACTGCCAAGGGAAAAGGCGCGGAAAAAGACGGGCATGCAGATAATGATGAGGACGTTGAAGATTCCCATAACGCAGTAATTTATCAGGATAAGTTTTTTTGTGTTTCGCCGGACCTTGTCATATTCCCCGGCGCCCATACACTGGCCCACGACGGTAAGCAGAGCCATGGCTGTTGCCAGGCCCGGAAGGTTGCCGAGGGTAAGTATAATGGTGGCGATTGCGTTTCCCGCAATAGCGACGGTTCCGAAAACGGAGACGAGCCGGGCAAGAAAGAGCTTACCCACGTGAAACATGCCTCCTTCGAGGCCGTTGGGAATGGCGACCACGCAGATGCTTCTGATAATCCGCGGCATAATCCGGAAGCGCGATATTCCCCGTATGGTAAGGGGCGCTTCCTTTTTTGCCCACAGCAGGCCGAGGACTACCGCCGCCGCGGCAAAACGGCTCAGGAGGGTGGAAAGGGCCGCCCCGGCTACGCCCATGCCGCAGACAAACATGAAAAAGGAGTTTCCCCCGACGTTAAGAATATTTACCAGGAGAGAAATCCACATTCCGACACGGCTGTTTCCCATGCTGCGAAAGAGACTTGAGCCGGCGCCGAAAAGAGCGATGAAGGGATAGCTGAAGGCCGAAAACATAAGATACACAAGGGCATTTCCCATAACGCCCTCTTCGATATGGCCGTAGATTGCGCGGAGCAGGAGGGAACGTCCGAAAAAGGCAAAGGCCATGATGATGAGCGAAATCAGCATACAGACGTAAAGAAGCTGCTTCGCCGCGTTGGAAGCGTTTTCGCTGTCCCTTCTTCCCAGGTACTGACTGCAAACCACCGCTCCGCCGGTAGTAAGGGAAATGAAAACCGCGATCAGTATCACGTTGATACTGTCCACAATGGATACCCCGCTTACCGCTTCTTCCCCCAGGGAGGAAACCATAACCGTATCGACTATACCCAGCAGGACGGTAAGAAACTGATCTACAATGAGGGGCCAGATTAATTGGATAAGCTCTTTGGTACTCCAGTTTCCCCGGTTGTCCGTCATTTCCTCCGCCTCATTGTCAAGAAGTCCAATATATTTTAATATAAGGAACCGGGGAGGTATATATGTTTCTGAAAAAGTCACTCAAGGGGAATATCCGGGTAAGCCCCGGACGGTTTAAGCGGCCCGGATAAAGCGGACAAAATTGTAAACCGAAAGCAGCATGACAATACCAAGGATGGCGCTGAAAAATTTGTCCACCTGCTCGTTCCTCATCCGTCCCGAAATTTCCGATCCGGCCAGTCCTCCGGCAATACCTCCGCCCGCAAGGGCGGCAAGGGCCAGGGGCGACACCGCCGGTATCCGGCCGGAAAGTAAAGTAAGAACAAGACTTGCCGCCTGGGACAAAAAAATCGTGTAGAGCGAATGAAGCGCGCAGTTCTTGGAGTCCATTGAGAAAGCCCAGGAGATTACCATGATATTTATGGGGCCTCCGCCAATTCCCAGGAAAGCGGAAAGCAGTCCCATCAGGCAGCCGGCAAGAACACAGCAGGGGATATTGTTGATGTTCCCCGGGGTGATATTTTTTTTGTTCAGCGTATAGAACAAAACTCCCGCGGTCAGGCAGAGAAGAATCGCCGACTGGACGGCCCCCACCAATGAGGAGGAGGGGAAAAGACGCAGCGCGAGGTTGAACAATTCTTTTCCCGAAAGCCCTCCGGCTACCGCGCCCGCCGCAAGCGCGGAACCGCGTTTTTTTTCCAGCCGGAGGCCGTTTTTTTTCAGACGCAGCAGCGAAACTATAGACATGGAAAGAACCGCGGCGCCGGAAAGAAAATTGATTTCCCCGGCGGAAAGGAGCAGGCTTGAATCAAGCAGGGGTTTTATAATTATCCCGCCCCCGATGCCGCTTATGGCGCCTGCGGTGGAAGCTGAAAAGGCAATGGCAAAGAATACTAAAAGCCGGATCAAGATGATAGCCTACCGGACTCCTTCCAGGTACAGGCGGACAATTTCCAGATACTCGGCAGGGTAAAAGCCGATTTCTCCGGAAAAGCGCGTAAGCGCGATTAAACCGCCGTCGATTTCCGGAACGGAGGCAAGCATTGCCGCGTTGTCGGCTTTAAGTCCGCCGCCGTAAACAAGCGGAATCCCTTCTGCCCTTTTTTTTACAAAGCGCGCAATCTTTTCAACGCAGGCGCGATCCGGCGGCGTTTTGCCCGGGCCTATCGCCCAGACCGGCTCGTAGCCGATAACCAAATCGTCGCCCGCTACGGAAAGCCCCGCGTCAATCTGGGCGGAAAGCACCTCCTGCCAGCGTTCCCGTTCTTCGGCCTTTTCTCCAACGCAGTACAGAACTTTGAGCTTTTGCGCCTTTGCCGCGGCAATCTCCCTTGCGAGAATTTTGTTGACAGCCCCGGCGGCCGCCTCGCCCTCTGCGCCGCCCCCGGCAAGCACGAACTCCAGGGCGCGCCTTTCTTCGCAGTGCCCGATGAGGGCCGAAGTGCAGCCCAGGGCCTTCATTGCCGCCGCCGGCCTTAACGAAGTAAAGGCCCCGAAATTGCCGCCCCTGGTTACATCGTCCCAATGAAGACCCTGGCAGCCGACAGAAAGGGGCGCTCCGTTTACGGCCACGGCCTGGATTATATGCGCTTCGGGAAAAAAGAAAGTAAAGGCCGCCTGGTCACGGTATTTTTCAAGGCCGGCGCTCAGGCCCGAAATAATTGTTTCCGCCCATTTGTCCGGCGAAGCAAGGCGGTTTACGCCGCCTGTTTCGGCCGGGACGTCGAAACGTTTAAGATTAACAAAAATATGTTTTTTCACCATCTTTAACTCCTTCTGCGGCCCTCTTAAACCCCGCGCAGTTCCGCCTGCAAATTCCGTTTGTATTGTTCTACACCGTTTTGGTCAAAGGGTTCTACCCCCAGAAGGGCGGCTGAAAAATAGGCCGACATCATTTGAAGATACATAAATTCTCCGAGGGTTTCTTCATCAATCCCGCCGGCGTTAAAACGCAGTACAGGTATCCCGGCTTGATAGTAGGCTTCGGCGGCGGCCTTTGAAACCGCCGGATTGAGGCTGTCGCAGGACCGTCCGTCAAGGAAAGAAAAGCCGTCATCAAAGCCGGAAGGCGGAACAGCCATGCCTGTTTTATCAAAAAAATTCAGAAAGCTTGCAAAAAGAAAACGTCCGCCTTCCTGAATATACTGACCAATGGCGTGGAGATCTTCCGAGAAACAGGTAAGTACCGGCAGGACGGCGTCGCCGTTTTTCCCTTCGGTTTCTCCGTGAAGCTGCAGCCACCAGTGCCCGAGCATTCTCAGGCGGGGTTCAAAGTACGCCAGATTCTCAACGGTAAAACCCTTTCTCCGCAGCAGATAGCGGATAACGGCATAACGGGCCGCGATGCCGCCGGAAGGATCGGCCTTGAGGCGCTTTTCGCAGGCCGCCGCGCCCGCGACAAAGCGCCGTATATCGGCACCCATTACCGCCATAGGGAAAAGGCCGACCGCGGTAAACGCCGAGAACCGGCCGCCGGCCGCGGCGGGAAATTCCAGAAAATTAAATCCCCGCTCTTCCGCTGTTTCGGCAAGCTGGCCGCCGCCGAAACTTCCGGTCACGGTTATCCGTCCGGCAAAGGAATCGCCGTAAACTTTCCGCATTTGCGTACGGATAAGGCGGAAGGCGATTCCCGGTTCCAGGGTGGCAAAGTTCTTGGCAATAATATTTGCGTAAATACTTTTGCCTTCAAGCGAATCAAGGGCGTCCTGCATGGCCCTTGCCGAGAGGGTATTGCCCATATAGACGATGCGCGGCTTTTCGGCGAGGTTATACCCCAGGCCCTCGATGACGCTCTGGGCGGCCCGGTTGGAACCGCCCACGCCGGCAAGCACAAAGACGCCCGCTTCCTCCCTGACCTTTGCTGCAAGGTCCGAAATATTGTCCAGCACGGCGGCCCCGGCGTTTTCCGCGACGCTGAACCAGCCGAGGGCGTCGCCCATTCCGTATTGCCCCGCAAGGACTCCGGCAATCAGTTCCCGGCGCGCGGTAATAAATTCATCTATCGCCCCCGCTTTCAGATTTTTATCCAAAAGAGATTCATCCAGGGTTATCATAAGAAACTCCGGGATACAATTTCCCTTTCCAGACAGGCATATTGAGGCGCCCCCGGCCCGATAAGCGGAAAACAATAATCGGCAAAACCGTTCAGGACGCCGTTTCCTTCAGGATTAATCCAGGCGCCGGGAAAGGTCTTTTCAACATTGGCGACTCTTTCCAGGGGTACCAGATTCATCCGGGATAAATATTCCGGCGCCCTGGATGTTTCAAGGGCTACCATGAATCCGCTTTTGCCTTCCACGGCGCTTCTTACCGCGAAGGCCCCCGCTTCGTAGGCTTCCGCCTGATCAACCGGCGATCTGTGCGCCATACTCACCCTTCCCAAAAGGCCCGGCTTTTCCGAACGGGACTTCAGCTTCAATTCCGTGATAATGAGGTCGGAAAGAACCTGGGCTGTTCCGCCGGGAATCGCGTGGCCGAAACCGTCCCTGATGCCGGTGTCGCCGTAGGGCCTGCCTTCCGGGTCTTTGATCCCTTCGCTCACCGTAACCAGCACCCCGCGTTTTTTGTCCCAGGCCGCCGATACATCTTCCAGAAAACGCCGCTTTTCCAGGGGGCGTTCCGGCAGGTACACCAGGTGTTCGCAGGGCATGAGGCCGCTGAACAGCGCCGCCGCCGCCGTTATCCAGCCGGCGTTACGCCCCATCATCTCCATGACTACCACATGGATGGGCAGGGCCGCGGCGTCCATGGCAAGTTCAAGGGCGCTTATGGCGGCGTAACGGGCGGCGCTGCCGAAGCCGGGGGAGTGATCGGTTTCGGCAAGATCATTGTCGATGGTCTTTGGGATACCGATGATCCTGAGTTCGTAGCCCGCCTCAAGCGCCAGTTGATTTATCTGATGGCAGGTATCCATGGAATCGTTTCCGCCGTTGTAAAAGAAATAGCGGATCTTGTGTTTTTCAAAACATTCCAGCACCCGGGGATAATCCGCCTCGCTCAGTTTTCGCCGGCAGCTGCCCAGGGCCGAAGCGGGAGTATCCGAGAGCTTCGCGATTTCCGTTTCGCTGACGCCGCCAAGATCCAGCAGGTCTCCGCCCAGAATTCCTACGGCGCCGAAACGGGCTCCGTAGATGCCGTTAATTTCACCGTGTTTTTTTGCCTCCTCGACGGCGCCCCGGAGGGAACAGTTGATAACAGGGGTCGGTCCGCCGCCGTGCGCGACAAGCATATTACCGGTCATGGCGTTACCTTGTCCGGCTGTAAAATTGAGCCATCTGTTCCAGACTTTTTGTTTCCACGTCATCGGCGTGGCCGAGGGAACCGAAAGACACAATCAGGGCGCCCACAACTTCCCTGACGCCGGCCTTTACCAGCGCGACAAGATCAAGCACGTCGGGGTCCGTAATTTCGGTCTCGACGATCATAAGATCCATAACAGGCGGAAGGAATATCCGGGGATCGAATTTGTCGGAATTTTTTTCCATTAATTCCCATACCGCTCCCACCGAAGGGCTTTTGCGTTTTTCCGGACGCCCGGTAAAATATTCCCTGAAATTACGGGTTACCGCCAGGCGTATATCGGTATCCACATTTATTTTTCGTATACCGCAGTGAATGACCGCTTTCAGTTCTTCAATAGGTATGCCGTTCGCGTTTTTGATGGCGCCCCCCAGGGCGTTTATTCGTTCAACAATGTACGGCGGTACCGTGGAGGAACCGTGGGACACAAGCAGCGCGTTTATCCCCCGGAAGCGCAGATTTTCCGCGGCCGCGACGGCTATTTCCCGCCGCAGTTGTACATTGCCGCCTTT
>JAISAK010000362.1 GCA_031266695.1 Treponema sp. | reverse complement strand
AATGGATAGATATTTACGATCCAAGCAGGGGAGAGGTAATTGCCCGGGCGCCTTGCTGCACCGCACAGGAGCTGGAGTCCGTTCTGGAAGCGGCTCAAAACGCTTACAAAACATGGTCAAAAACTCCGGTAATCCGCCGGACGCAGGTACTCTTCAAATTCCGGGATCTTATCATCGAACACATGGAAGAACTTACCCGGATGCTGGCAAGGGAAAACGGAAAAGTATGGAGTGAGGCGGAAGGCGATCTGCTTAAAGTCAAGGAGCCGGTAGAACTGGCCTGCGGCGCCGCGACACTGACGCAGGGTGAATCTCTTATGAATACCAGTACCGGTTATGATACGGTATCCTATCGGGAACCCATAGGCGTTTTTGCCGGTATAGTTCCGTTTAACTTCCCCGCGATGATCCCCTTTGGCTGGATGACGCCTCTTTGTATCGCCACGGGAAACTGCATGGTTCTTAAATCGTCAAGCATCACCCCTATGACCAGCATCAGGCTTCTTGAACTCCTTCAGGAAGCGGGCCTTCCTCCGGGGGTTGTGAGTATCGTTACTACCGACCGTAACGTCGCGGATATGCTTCTTACCCACCCCATAGTCAGGGGCATTTGTTTTGTCGGAACCACGGGAGCGGGACTCGAAATTTACGAACGGGCAGCCGGATCGGGCAAGCGTGTCCAGGCCCAATGTGAAGCGAAAAACCACGCTCTCGTTATGGAAGACGCAATGCTTGACCGTACCGCGGGGGGAATAATCAATTCTTCCTTTGGGTGCGCGGGGGAACGTTGTATGGCTTTGCCTGTTGTAGCGGTTCAGGAAAGCATTGCGGACAAGCTGCTGGAAAAGATAATCGCCAATGCCAAGGCGCTGAAAATCGGCTGTGCCTACGACAAGGATTCCCAGATGGGGCCTGTTGTTAATCAGAAACACAGGGATTCAATCCTCGGCTGGATCGATAAAGGAATCAAAGAGGGCGCGAAAATCGTAATGGACGGCCGCGGGATAAAAGTGCCCGGATTTGAGAACGGCTTCTTTATCGGGCCGACTATACTCGATCATGTAACTCCCGGGATGAGTGTCGGGCAAAGTGAAATATTCGGCCCGGTACTTTGTATAAAAAGGGTAAAAACATTTGAAGAAGGGATCGCGGTTATCAATAATAATCCTTTTGCCAACGGAGCGGTTATTTATACAAGCAGCGGTTACCATGCCCGCAATTTCGTCCTGAATATCGACGGAGGCATGGTGGGCGTCAATGTCGGTATCCCGGTTCCTGTGGGCATGTTTCCCTTCGCCGGACACAAAAGATCTTTCTTCGGCGATCTGCACTGCCTGGGCAAGGACGGCGTGCGGTTCTTTACGGAGACAAAGGTTGTTACCTCAACATGGTTTGATGAGGAATCGGCGGTCAAGAAAGTTGATACCTGGGATGGCTCGGTAGGAGGCTGATCTCCCCGGGCCGATATCGCGGGCCGGCATCTGTTTCCCGCCCGCCGCGTTATACGGAGAGTTTTCTGCATTCCAGGTAGAATCTTTTCTCCGCCGCTTCCCCCATAGAGAAACTTTTCCGGGGCAGGGGGCCGGAACGGGCCACGGTTTCAAAGAGGCCGGCCTTCCTGACCGGCGGCAGGAGCAGACCCGCCGCGGGGGCGGAGGGATCCCCGGCAAGGCGGAACAGTTCATCTTCGCCGTGGATATAATCTATGGACGGAACCCTGCCGCCGCTCTCCGCGCCGGCCTTCTTCCCGGCTATAAACTCATCCAGCAGGGGCTGAAGGCTTACCGTGGCGAGGCCGGGGGCGCTGGTTTCGACCAGCGCGTAACGGCCGCCGCCGGCAAGGCCGAGCCGGGTTTTCTCCGAAGACGGATCGGTTGTCAGGCGGACAAGTTCCGCCCTGTCCGCGGCGGGACGGCAGGAAAAGCCGGGAAGCCCCGCGAGCAGATCAAGAACTTCGTCAAGGGCGGTGTTAAACAAAACCCGGTGTATGGGCTCAAATTGAATAGCCGGATCGTAGAGGTTTTCAATTTCCACAAGGGCGTAGCGCAGGGGATGGTCCGGCGAATCCGCGTTATGCGCTCCGCAGGTTTTTTTGTACTCCTCCCAGATCCCTTTGGCGGTTGCCAGCGAGTGGTTGCCGTCGCCGACCGCAAAGAGAAAAGGGGAGCCCGTGGTACCCCGCGCGGCACCGGCCCCCGCGCCGCCGGGCAGGTAGCGCGTCCGCGCCCTGGCCTCAAGCGCCTCAAGACCCGCGGCAAGAAAAGCCAAATCCTCCCCGGAATCAAGAAACCAGCCGCTTACGCTGCCCGAATCCAGCATCAGGCGGCCTTGGTATGCCGGGGGCGATTTTTTTGCCCTCTCTCCGAGGCCGGGGAGCAGACTGCCGGTTTCGTCATCAATAAGAAGCAGTATGTGGGACGTTTCCAGCGGCGCGGCGCGGCGCAGGTCCATGCGCGGAGGGAGCCTTTCGGGAACAGTTCCTTCGGTGGAGCGGATACGGGGGCGGGCTTCTTTTGCCCATTCGTACTGTTCCAGGTCCACCGCCATAACAAGGCCCCGCCGGCCCCGGTGGAAAGGGGTAGTCCGTTCCAGATAGACGCACCCGCGCCGGGGCGGGGTGAATACTCCGTCCCGAAGATAGGCCCCCATAGTTTTGTGAACATCGTCGATCCGCCGGCATTTGTCTTCCCCGGAAAGAAATATTTCAGGAAAAATCAAATTCAGGGCGGAAGGCGCCGTTCCGGCGGCGTTTTTCACCTTCTCCCAATAGCCCCGGTCCTGGGTAAATTGGTCACAGGCGATAACCGCCCATTTTTCTATACCAATATCCGGCCGGGGAAGCAGAATTTCAGGTACAACCGCTCCCATGCGGAGGAGTCGTTCATCAGTATTTTCCATAGGTGACTAATTTTACTACATTTATTCGTCCTTGACAAAGCCCCAGTACAGGTTATTATTCTAGAAGGAGGTTGATCCGTGCAATTGCAGCGCCCGTCTTTCATCCAGGAACAACGCCTCAGAATGAACCCCCTGATCTATCAGTCTATCAAACTGATGGAGTTCCCCATAGTGGAACTGCGGGAGAAAATCGAAGAGGAAATTGAACGTAACCCCGCTCTGGAAGTGCTGGAAGATCGCAGCACCGTTTCGCTTGACGACGCGGTAACCCCCTCCCGCGGAGACGAGGATGATTATTTTGAGGTAAGCTCCGACTCGGGTTTTGTCCGGCGCGGCGGCGATGAAGCTTCCGATGAACAGCGCCGTTTTATCGAAGGCGTTCTAACCCGCCCCGAAACGCTCCAGCAGCATCTGCTCTGGCAGCTTCAGCTTGAACCTGTTGACGCCGAACTCCGCGGCATCTGTGAAATTCTCATTCAGAATCTTGACGAAGACGGTTTTCACAAAGAACCGGTTGAAACTCTGTTCAAACAGGGGCAGACCTTTCCCGTAGTCCCTCCTCCCCGGCTTGCGGAAGCCCTGCGCCTGGTTCAGTCCCTGGACCCGGCAGGCGCCTGTACCGCCGGCTACCGTGAATCCCTCAAGGTTCAGATGCGGCTGCTTCCCAACATTCCGGAGGGAATCGAAGAAGCGCTGGATCACCTTGAGATGCTTGAGCGCGAACGATTTGCCGGGGTGGCAAAAATAATGGGCTGCACGGAAGACAGGGTTAAATATCTTTTTGAGAGGATAAAGGAACTTTCGCCCTTCCCCGGCAGACGTTTTGCCTCCGCTTCTTCCGAGGTGCGCTATGTTGTGCCCGATATCCAGGTACTGCGCAAAGAGGGGGAATTTGTGATAGTTCTCAATGAGGAGGAAATTCCCGTGCTGGGGATAAATCCCTTTTTTATGAAGCTGGCAAAGGGAGAAACGGATACCGATAATGAAGGCCGGCCGGCCAGGGATTTTGTCAAGGAAAATATCAGGGAAGCCCGCTGGTTTATCCAGTCGGTGAATCAGCGGAACCATACCCTGCTGCGGGTATCGCGGGCGATTCTGGAATTTCAGCGCCCCTTCTTTATTAACGGGCCAAAGTACCTGGCCCCTCTTACCCTGCACGACATCGCCAAGGAGCTGGGGGTTCACGAGACTACCGTTTCCCGTACCGCAAACGGAAAGTACATGCAGACCGAATGGGGCATCTTTGAAATCCGCCATTTTTTTACCAATTCAATCAGCGGCGCCGGTTCCGGCGGTTCGCGCTATTCCAAGGAAGGAGTAAAGGAAATTATCCGGGAGCTTATCGGCGGGAAGAATCGGAATCTCTCCGATCAGGCAATAGCCGATCTTTTGGGGCAGAAGGGAATTCCCCTTGCGCGGCGCACCGTTGCAAAGTATCGAAAGGAACTTGATCTTGGTTCTTCTTATACCCGTTAATACGGGAAAATATTTAACAGGAGGGTTTTATGAATACCGAAGTCAGGGCTGTGCATTTTACATTACGGGACGATACAAGGGAGTACCTCGATAAAAAAATTTCCCGGATTCATAACGCCGAAAACATGATCGTGGATCTTCTTGTCACCCTTACCAAGGGCAAGGATTTTGAAGCCGAAGCCACGGTCAATTTCCGCTGGGGCGTTTCAATTCATGTCAAGGAGCATAATTTTGATCTGAACCCCGCCATTGACAAAATGATGGATAAACTTGAACCCAAGATAATCAAGGAAAAGGAGAAGGTAAAGGAGAAACGTTAGGTTCCCAATCAGCGCCCCGCCTTCCCAACCGGCGCCCCGCCGGGGCGGGGCTTTGGTTCAGCCGGCTTTGGAATGCAGGTTGTCCCAGAAGGCGATGCTTTCCCCAAGCAGTTTGGGAATTTCAAGATGGTAGGGGCAGCGTTTCATGCAGTCCCGGCAGTCAAGACATTCTCTTGCCTTTGCGATAGCCGGCCCGATCATTGAAAGTGAGAGCGCCGGGTCAAAACGTTTCGCGTTGCTCCTCGCCCCAAGAACCGCGCTGATGGGAATGCCCTGCGGGCAGGGCTGGCAATAATCGCAGCGATGGCACCAGGAAGGGCCGAATTCGGCGCGCAGTTTTTCAATCTCTTCCCGGTCCTTCGCGGTTAAGGGCGGTTTCTTTTCCACGATGCCGGCAATTTCCTCGAGCTCTTCGATTTTTTCAATGCCGGGGTCGGGAATTATGCTGTCGTATTGAAGCAGGTAGCGGAAGGAAAGCCCCGCGTTATCGAGAAGGCCGCCGCCCATCGGCTTCATTGCGATAAAACCCAGATCGAGTTTTTTCGCCAGCGGAATCGCTTCTTTTTCAGCGTCATGGTCAATATAATTGAAAGGAAACTGAACCACGGAAAAGAGGCCGCTTTTCATCAGCTCCAGGGCAATCGGGAGGCTGTGGCTGGAGAACGCCGGGAACCGAATCTTGCCGGCCTTAACCGCTTCCTGCAGCCCTTCAAAGGCGCCGCCGGGCGCAAGAACCGCGTCACGCCTGGCTTCCGAACCGATATTGTGCAGATGGTAGATGTCGATGTAATCAAGGCCAAGCCGTTTAAGGCTCAGATCCAAATGCTCATTGAAAGCCTTTTTGTCATTCGCGGGCGATTTTGATGAAATAACAAAATCCTCCCGGCGCAGGCCCCTTAGACCCTCGCCGATTTTTTCTTCGCTATCCGCATAAACATGGGCGGTGTCAATAAAATTTATGCCGAGACCAATCGCCTCCCGAACCACTTTTACCGCTTCCGCCTTTGAAACCCGCATTATGGGAATGCCGCCAAGGGCTATTCTGCTTACGGCAAGTTCCGTTTTGCCAAATCTGAGTTTTTCCATTTTTTCCCTCCTTTCCGTTTACCTTCGCAGCGGGCTCTGATACCCTCCGAATAAGTCCAGTGTAAAGATTATCCCCGCCGTGGTAAAGACCTCGGGGCAAAATACATGCAAGTAATATTTCATACCCCAAGCGCCAGAAAATAAAATCAACACCTCTACAGCGGGAGCGCCAAAGCCGCCGTTCACTTGCCTGTAGAATCCGCCTTCGCAGCCCTCGAACCGAAGGCAACGCGGCGCAGGCCATGTCCCCGACCATGAGGTGGTTTCACCGCCCGGGAACCCGCATACACGGGAGTCTCA
>JAISAK010000361.1 GCA_031266695.1 Treponema sp. | reverse complement strand
CGGCGCATACGGCGGCCTTTAGGCCGCCTCCCTTTTTTCGGTACTGTGGCCGTTATTAGGCGCCGGGCGCTGTCACCTTTGCTGGCTAAACGCCCCTTCATGGGGCGCAGCCGGTTCGCCCCTATGTTCCTCAACTTTGTTCCGTGAACGCCTTTGTTCCCTGACGGATGGTTTCATTCTCTTTGACGATCAACCTTCACTGTAGGAGGCCAGAAGTCGCCGGGCAGTCAGTATCAAGGGGTATGAAGTCTTTTCTTGTATGTCTTTTTTACAATTCAGATGAGCTTGAATTCCTTTGCCGCGGCGCTCAGGGCGCTGTTCCAGCGGGGCTGGGACAGATACCGGCGGCGCGTTTCAATATCGTCGATGCGGCTGGCCCGGCGCTGAAGCCGCTTAAAGGCGATGCTTACCGCGGTATTCATATCAACCTGGCCGGCGCCGGTCTGTTCCAGAATACGGTACCAGGCGTAGAAGTAAAAAGAATCCCAGGGGTCCATTTCCGAAAGTTTTTCATCCCGGAGAATACGCTGCATGTTGTGGAGGGCTTCCTCTCCGCCGGCCGGGGAAATGCGGCAGAGAGCGAGGGAACGGTACACGCAGATCATGCGGTCCCAAAGTTCGCCCCGGGAAAAGCACAAAAGCTCACATTGGGCAAAACCGCTGCGCCAGTCGGGCTGTTCGGTAAACAGAAAATTTTCCTTCATGTGCGGGTTGGAAAGCAGCCCCGCAAGTTCCGAGGAACGCTTGAAATTCCCCGCGAGGAACGCGGCTTCGACTTCAAAAAGATCCGCGTCGTTTCCGCCGTCGGAGGGCTTTTGGATCAGGGGATTCTGAAAGTAAACCCTGGCGCGGTATACCCAGGCGGAAAGGAGGCGTTCCTTTTCCGGCAGGGCGGCGCCGTAAGGTTCCTTCCGCAGGGCTTCAAAGATCTCCAGAGCTTCCCGGTAGCGGCCGGTTTCAAAGGCGAGCCTTCCCTCAAGAAAACGGGAACGATCCGCCCAGTCGGGACGGCCCGCGGCAAGGGCATGATCCCGGGCCTGCCGCGCAAGGCGTTCCGCCCGGGACACGTTTCCGTAGAGAAACTGCGCCGCGGCCGCGTAATAGGCGGATATTGCCAGCTCATGGAGGCTGCCTGTTTTTTCGGCGTTTTCCGCCGCAAAGCTGATATAGTCGAGGGTTTCTCCGGTCTGCTGCCTGGAAAGATTGACCAGCGAAAAGAGGCGGTAGGACTGGGAAAGGCAGAAATTGTTTTTTCCCTGGCTCTGAAGAATCGCGTCCTTGACGGTTTCCAGGGCGGAGGAAATATCCCTCATCCCCAGGTGGCAGCAGGAAAGGTTGACCAAAACCTGGGCCTTCAGAACCGGGAACGCGGAACAGTCGGGCGGAGGCTCCTTAAAGGCTTTCCGTATTCCCTCCGCGTCGCTGCGGAGCAGGGCCTCCGTCGTTTTAAAAATATAGCGTATAACAGGAGCCCGCCCGGAACCGGTAAGGTTTTCCGGCAGACCCGAAGCGCAGGCCGTTTCAAACGCGGAAGAGGCGCCGCCGATCAGATCCGACGACAGGGCTTTAAGGACAAGCTGATCCTCCGCCGGCCCCCCGAGTTCCGCAAGTTTTTTAAGCAGATTGAAACAGGGGTTGAGTTTATTCCTCCCCGTCCAGGCAAGAAGCCGTCCGCGTACCATTGCCCTGATCCGGTTTTTCAGTTCCCCGGGAATGTGTTCCGTGTATCCCGCAAGGTCGCCGGCCCGCGGTTTCGGATCTTCGAAGCTGTCAATCGCCCCCAGGGCGCACAGCAGGAACAGGGCCTTTGAAAACAGAGCGGGGCTCTTTCCCTCTTCTTCGAAAAGCTGCCGCAGCATATTCCCCGGAAAACAGGCGCCGAACAGATAAAGAGCGTAAAGCATCTCCCGGAGATCCGGCGGCAGGCCGGCAGGATCCCGAACCGGAATCTTCCTGGCATTGAGTTTGATCACCCGCGGGAATACCGCTTCCCATTCTCCGGACACTTCGGTACAGGTACCCAGAACAAGCAGTTCCCGGCTGCCTTTTACCGCCGTATACGCATCAATACAGATGCCCCTGGCGGTTTCACCGGCGCACTGGAGATTCTCCAGAACAAGAACAGGCAGTGCCCGCCGTTTCCCGGCGGCTTCGATGTATTCTTCGAGGAGAAGGGTAAAAAAACGCCGCATCTTCCTGACATAATACTCAGGCAGCTCATCCCTGAGCCGTTCCCGAAACAGAAAATCGTGAAGCTCCTCCAGTTCGGCCGGCCCGGAAACGGCGCCCGTCTTCCCGAGCAGAGCGCTGATCCGCGGGGACAGCGCATCGGTTAAGGCGTTAATGCCGAAAGAGTCAAAGCGGACAGCCAGGGGCGGGAAAAACATGCTTCTTTTTTCGCCTGCCTCCGGCGCCGCGTTTCCGCCGTCATTCTTCGGGGAAATTTCTTCGCAATAGCGGTACAGGCCCTCCCGTTTGCCGATAAAACGGCGCCCAAGGAGGAGGGTATTCCGCTTGTGTCCCTGCCGCAGCGCCCGAAGTATGGTTTCTCTTAAAGGGAAAATTCCCGGCGCGGGGGGAAAATTCCTGAATTCCGTGAGCCTTGAATAATCTTCAAGGTCATATCTTTTCTTCCGGTCTTCTTCCGGCCAGCTTTGCAGGCCTTCAAAAAACGCGTAAGGGGCAAGTCCTCTTTTTGCCGCCGCGTCGACAAATACTCCCCCCGCACGGGGCCCGCCCGCAAGAAAACGGCAAAGGGGCTCGGCGCCGGCAGGCAAGTCCCGTCCTAAAACCAGGGAATACCCGTAAAATTCGGACGGGGCCGCTTCCAGGTTCCTCATCACCGTTTCAATAACAATAAGAATATCAAGCCAGAAACTTAGGGTTTTTTCGTCAAAAACCGCGGCAAGAAGCCGCCTTTCTTCAATTATTTTCCCGCCGGCGTTTTTTAGAGCCCCCTCAATAACATCATCAAGACCGGAAATCAACCGGGGCCTGGTTCGGCGCAGCTGGTTCTTGTACCGGAGGAAAAACAGAATTCGGAACATGTTCTCATTATCGGCCTTTAAATTACCGATTTTATGTGAAACATGAGCTTGTTCCGAAACCCGGTTGGTGCGGACCTGCGGTCCGATGGAACAGCCTCACGTGTTTAAAGCCGTTCTGTCTCCCCGGGATCGAGGTCAAAAACGGCGGCAATTATTTCGCCGGAAATCCTCAGGGCTTTCATCTTCCGGGCGCTCTCCTTCCGGCTTTCGGCTATGCCCTCGGCTCTACCTTCCCAATATCGCCGTCCGTCCATCAAGCGGGCAGCTTGTATTTCCGTAATGGAACGTGATATTTTGAGCTAATCGGGGGTATTACTGTGGCTATAACATTAAAGGGACGATCCCTGCTCACCTGGCTTGATTACAGCGAAGAAGAAATCCGGTATCTCCTGGACTTTTCCAAAAAAGTAAAGGAAGAAAGCAAAACAGGCCAAATTTCCCGGCGTTTTGAGGGAAAAACCCTGGCCCTGCTCTTTGAGAAACGTTCCACCCGGACCCGCTGCGCCTTTGAAACCGCCTTTGGCGAGGAAGGGGGGCATCCGGTGTTCCTTTCGACCGCGGACATTCAGCTTGGGGCAAAGGAATCCCTTGAGGACACCGCCCGGGTGCTGGGACGCATGTTTACCGCTATCCAGTTTAGGGGTTTTAAGCAGTCCACGGCAGAGACCCTGGCAAAGTATTCGGGGGTGCCGGTGTATAACGGCCTTACGGATCAGTTCCACCCTACCCAGGTTCTGGCGGATATCATGACTCTGGAAGAAAGTTTTGGCCCCGCCGCGGGCAGGAAACTCTGCTATGTGGGGGACGGCCGGAATAATATTGCCCGTTCCCTCTTTATTATCTGCGCGAAACTGGGGGTGCATTTTACGGTAGTCACCCCGGCAGGCCTGCTTCCGGACAAGGAACTGGTTGACAAGTGTTCCGGCCTGGCGGCAAAATCCGGGGCAAAAATCCGGATCGCCGAAAACCCCGGCGAGGCGGAGGGGGCGGACGCTGTTTATACCGATGTCTGGGCTTCCATGGGCGAAGAATCGAAAAAAGAGGAAAGGAAGGCGCTCCTCGGCCCCTATCAGGTGAATCAGGCTTTGATGGACAAAACCGGCAGAAAAGACAGCATCTTTCTCCACTGCCTGCCCGCCGTCAAAGGCGAAGAGGTAAGCGTCGAAGTCATCGAAGGCCCCCAAAGCCGTGTCTGGGACCAGGCCGAAAACCGCAAGCATACGATAAAGGCGATAATGCTGGCGACCCTGTTGTAAAAATACATGCAAGAATATATCATACCTCCTTGGCCTTGCCTGCCCGGCTCCTATAAAAGATATCCAAGGTAATATGGCATACCTCAAGCGATACAAATGAAAACAAGATATTCCCCCGCAGGAGTGCAAAGCCGCCGTTCACTTGCCTGTAGAATCCGTCTCCACAGCCTGCGAACCTCTGGTTCGAAGTCTGTTCCGCCGGGGAATTCCAGAGTCATTCACGGTGGCTTTGCACTCCTGTGGGAAAGTCATGTGTTTCATTCGTGGCGCAAGAGGCAGAATCTATTACCACGAATGTCTTTTTTGTGATAAGGAAGTCGCCGGGCAGGCAAGGCCAAGAGGTATAAGTTCTTTTCTTGCATGTTTTTTTGCAATAAGTAAGAGGCTTGGCGGGCTTGGCGCTCCCACGGGGCGAATCGACAGCGCCCTGTGGAGGGGCGTTTAGCCAACAAAGGCAGCATACGCCCGGCGCACCGTAAAAGCCGCCGCCCAAACAAAGGCG
>JAISAK010000023.1 GCA_031266695.1 Treponema sp. | reverse complement strand
CGGGAACCGGTTTGCCGGGGGCATAGAGTTTTTCGCAGATACGGCCAAGGCTGGCGGCGGTCTCTTTTTCGGCGGCCGCCAAATCATAAATATCCGGCAGGGTAAAGGCACAGGCCGCGCCGTGGGGTATATGCCAGTCCTCGCTGAGTACAAACGAAAGGGCGTGGCCGGCGGCGGTTCCGGTGATGCTGAACGCCGCCCCCGCCATACAGGAAGCGCGGAGCATGTTCCGGTTGATTTCGTCGGCCCCGGACTGCTTTTGCAGCGCATTGGCGTAAGCCGGAGGAAGCCAGGTCAGTACTTCCACCGCGGCGGCCTCCGCCATTTCCCTGGTACGGGGGGTGGCGTTTTTATTCCAGATAGATTCCAGCGAGTGATCCAGGGCATCAAGGCCGGTGGAAGCGCAGAGTCCCGGTGGGATGTCACCTAACAGCGAGCCCGAAAGAATGGCGCCTTTGGCAAGCATCAGCGGCGAGCCCAGGGTATACTTGCGTCCTTCCCGCGATGTATACACTCCCACTTTGGTTACTTCCGATCCGGTGCCGGCGGTGGTGGGAACAAGCAGCAGGGGCAGTGAAGCCTCTTTAATGGTCCGCGAAGGGTTTGAACCAAGGTAACCATCCAGCGATCCGCCGTTGACGGCGAGCATTGCCAGGGCCTTGGCCGAATCCATCACACTGCCGCCGCCGATACCCAGTACGAGGTCCGCGCCGGCAAGGGTAAGATCGCCGAACATGGACATAATGTCCGCGGTTCCGGGATTAGGCTCCACCCGGTCAAACCGCGTAACCGTACAATGCCCGGCGAGGATTTTCAGAATACGGTCCCGTTCCGCAAGGGGAGTTTTATCCAATACTACGGCAATTTTCAGGGATTTTTTATCGGATCCGGCGCAGTCAAACACAATTTTTAACAGTTCACCTGCTTCAATCCGATCAAATTCATGTACCTGTACCGGCGATTCCAGCGAAAGGATCATTTAAAATTCTCCTTTTCCAGTTCCCGGACTTTCTCAAAAGCGTTGGTCAGAAAATCGCGCTTGAATTCCATTTTCCGGGTAAATTCCATAGAGAGCCAGGCGTCAACAATTTCACATCCCACAAAGGGCGCGGTAATCCATCCCCCCAGGGTGATAATATTCGCGTTGTTGATAATCTTCGCCCGTTCGCCGCTGAACACATCAGCCGCCACGCAGGCGTAAATACCCTTGAATTTGTTCGCCACAATAGCCATGCCCTGGCCGGTGCCGCAGACTAAAATTCCTTTTTCCGCATCGCCCCCCTGAATGGCCCTGGCGACTTTCGGCGCCTGGATAAAATAGGGCTGGGGCTCGGCTTCCGAAGGAATGCCAAAATCCAGGACCTCTATTTTTTTTTCTTCCAGGTGTTTGACAATAGCCGTTTTCAAGGGGAAACCGGAAAGATCCGACGCAATGGCAATTTTCATATTTGTCCTCCTGCAAAAAATATGGTAGTGATTTTGAAATCACTCCGGTTTTATCCTTTATTAATCAACCAACCCCGCCGCAAGCAGCGGGGTATGGTTGTTCTCGAAAGGTGGTTGCACTCAGGGGTTTAATACTTTATAACCGCCCCAAGGCTCCCCTCGAACCGAAGGTTCGCCGAAAGGCGGGCTCTTGGGTATTAAACCCCCTCGGCACGAATCAGAACCATCGCTTCATCGGCAATATGGGCGGCGCCGAGCCCGAAGTGTTCCAGCAACCAGTCCTGGGTACCCACTTCTCCGAACCGGTCTTTGATGCCGATCATCGCCATGGGGCAGGGCCGTTCCCGCGCGAGCAATTCCGCAACGGCACCGCCCAAGCCGCAGCTTATCTGGTGATTTTCCGCGGTTAAAACCCTGCCGGTTTTTGCGGCTGACGCAAGCAGCAGTTCCGCGTCCAGCGGTTTTACGCTCAGAATGTCGATAACTTCGGCGCTTTTTCCCCTGTCCGCCAGCAGGTCCGCCGCTTTCAGCGCCTCCGGAACCATAATGGCGCCTAACGCAACGATGGTTATATCTTTTCCCCCGCGGAGCAGCTTTCCTTTGCCCAGGGAGAATTGTTCATCCGGGGGATAAATTGATTCTGCCGGTTTCCGGTGAAGCCGCATGTAAGTGCAGCCGTAATGCTTCGCGGCGGCCTCGACCAGTTTTTCCAGCGAGATCGGATCGGAAGGTTCGAAAACGGCAAGACCCGGAACAAGCCGCATCATGCCTATATCTTCAAACGGCATGTGGGTACCGCCGTTAAAGGCCGCGCTGATTCCCGGATCCGTTCCGGTAAGCTTTACATTCAGCCGGGCGTAGTTGGCGGAAATAAAAAATTGATCAAAGCAGCGGCGTGACGCGAAACAGGCGAAGGTCGCGGCAAAGGGAATTTTTCCCGCGGCGCTCAGGCCGGCGCTGACGCCCACAAGATTTGCCTCGGCCACGCCGACATCTATGCAGCGCTCCGGGTAGGCCGCTTTAAAGGACATGGTGCCCGATGCTTTCATCAGATCGGCTTCCACTACCATAATGTTGTTGTTTTCGGCCGCCAGTTTTTTTAACGTGTCGCAGTAAACGGCGCGCATTTCTTTTTGTGCCATTATTCGCCTCCCAGGGCGGTAATTGCCTCCGCCGCCATTTCCATGGTTACCGGCATATTATGGCTTTCGATCCTGCCTTCGCAGAAGGACGCGCCCCTGCCCTTCACGGTGTCCAGAATGATCATCGAAGGCTTTCCGCCTGCCGCACCCTGTTCCCTGGCCCCGCGTACCGCTTCGTGCATGGCGTCAAAATCGTGGCCGCCGCAGCGCGATACAAACCAGCCGAAACTTCGCCATTTGCCTTCAATATCGGAGAGACTCATTATTTCATCGGTAGAGCCGTCGATTTGCAGTTTGTTGTAATCCGTAAAGGCGATAAGATTTCCGAGTTTGTACTGGGCCGCGAACATAGCGGCTTCCCAGTTTTGCCCTTCCTGGCTTTCCCCGTCGCCGATTATGGCAAAGATCGTTGCCCTGCTGCGGTCAATTTTTCGCGCCAGGGCAATGCCGCACGCGGCCGAGAGCCCCTGCCCCAGGGAGCCGGTGGTCATGTCGATGCCGGGAGTACGATTGCGATCACAATGGCTGGGCAGCCTGGTGCCGCCCCGGTTGAGGGTATCCAGCCAGTCAAGGGGGAAAAAGCCTTTCAGGGCCAGAACCGCATACAGGGCCGGGCCGGCGTGGCCCTTGGAAAGCACCAGAATATCCCGGTCTTCCATTTGAGGATTTTTCGGGTCATAGCGCATTTCCTTGCCGTAAAGCAGGGCTAAAATATCGGCTATGGAGAGGGCGCCGCCTATGTGCCCAACCCCTAGTTTGCCGATGGCATAAAGCGTTTTTTTGCGAATTTCCCTGGATAAAGCTTCAAGTTCCGGGAATTCAGACGGATTTATCATTCTTTACCTCTTGTAAAGTTTCTTAGTGAAAGTAAATAATAACCGGATATTCATAAAATGTCAAGGAGATTAACCGGGATTTAACAAAAACTCTTCTTGCGGAATATAGTTTATTTTGAGATACTTTCAGTAAGAAAGGAATAAACAAATGCCGCCTAAAAATCCCCTGAGATCCCAGGATATACGGATTCACAACCAAAACATGATTCTGGCCCGAATTTATGAAAACAGACATTTCGGTATCTCCCAGTCCGAACTGGTTCAGGATACCGGGCTCAAGGCCCCGACGATATTGCGCATTTTTTCCGGCCTGGAAAACCAGGGACTCATCGAGGTTCTGCCGGCGCCGGAAGGCAGGAGCGGAGAAACCGGCGAGGATACCCTGGTACGCAAAGGCCGGCGTCCGGTGGCATACACAACCAAAAAAGACGCTTTGTATACGGTAGGCGTGGAATTTTGGGTTTCCTACATCTCCATAGGGATATTTGATTTTCAGGGAACCAGGATTTTCTCCAAGGTTGAGCCTTTGCGAAAGAACATTGATATAACGGAAACAATTGACTGTATCGTAAAACAGGTACAGGAAAGCCTTTCCGGTCTCAATATTCCGCCGGAAAAGGTACCCGGTATCGGCATTGCCGCGCCGGGACAGATGGACATCACAAACCGCAGAGTTATCAACTATTCCCGGATAAAAAACATGGAGGACTACCCTCTGGCGGATGTATTGGAAGAAAGGCTGGGTATCAAGGTACTGCTTCACAATAATTGCTCTGTCATGGCTTTAAGCGAATACCGTTACGGCAAGTACGATCACCGGGGTTCCATGTTTACCTTCCTGCTCCGTTCCGGGGTGGGCGGCGCCTTTGTGGATCAGCGGGGAATCTACACCACCAGTGATTTCAAAACTATTGAACCGGGGCACATATCGATCAACTATGAAGGCCCGTTGTGCTATTGCGGTACCAGAGGCTGCCTTCAGGCATATCTTATGGAACTCGATTCCGTTCACGCGGCAGAGGAGGGACTGCTTTTCGGCACTTTGGAACAAAAACTTGCCGATCGGGACGAAAAAGCGGAAAAAACCATCCGCCAGGCGGCGGAATATCTTTTTGTGGTGATGAAAACCATCATGCGCCTGCTTTCGCCCTGTTCTTTTCTTATTCTGGGTAACGGTGAACTGGTATCCCGCCGTATTGCGGAGCATATCAGGCGGCGCTGGGTAGACGAACCCGATTCTTTCGTGTCCCGGGCGCCGCCGGTTTTCAGTAATATCTGCAGCCCTCTTGTTTCCCAACGGGGGGCTTCGGATTTGGTTATTTCCTGGTTTTTTTCCTAATACCGGGAAATGGCCTTTTGTGTACCCCTTCCATGCCTTTGATTCGCGGCTTTACCATACGGAGGCTTATTCATCAAGAATGAGTATATCCTCGGTCAGGATCTTTTTTCCATTAATCTCAAACTCCAGGTAAGGGTATGTTCCGGT
>JAISAK010000313.1 GCA_031266695.1 Treponema sp. | reverse complement strand
GATGAACTCCTTTATTGTGTAACGGCTTTTAGGGCCGTATCCTCAATTATTTCATCATAAAGGAGAAAAAATGAAAAAGGTCTTTTTGTCTTTTGCCGCTCTTTTGGTTTTAGGCGGCGCGGTTTGGGGGCATGAGTTTTTTGTCATGACCGATAATAAACCTTTTAAGTCCGGGGACACGGTTCCCCTGTATGTGCTGTCCACCCACTACTTCACGGTGGGCGAAGAACTTGAGGGCCTCCGGTACAACAAAGTCTGGGTCCGCCAGGGCGGCGGGAGGACCGAACTCACCCTCAAAGAAAATCCCGGCCGGGTATGGTACGAAACCGAATTCACCGTTCAGGGAGACGGGCCGGTTATCGTGGAGGGCAACAGGGTGGGAGGATATACCACCCGGTTTACCGACGGGAGCTCTTTTGAAGGGACCCCGGCGGAGGCCCGGCGGGCGAACCCCGGCAAGACCGTGGCGCGGGCTGCCTTTCTGGAAAAATTCTCAAAAACCTATATCAACCCGGCCGCCCGGGACACGGGGTTCTCCGCGCCCCTGGGCTACACCCTGGAGATAGTTCCCCTTGATAATCCGGCGAATTACAGGCCCGGATCAAACGCCAGGTTCCGGGTGCTGTATAAGGGGCAGCCCCTTTCGGGGGCCGAAGTTTTCGCGGTGTATGATTACTACGACTATAAGACCATGAACGCCTATGAACAGAAGGGAAACACCAATAGAAACGGCGAAATCACTTTTAGGATCAGCAGCCCCGGCATTTGGATTATCCGGGTCCGGGATTCCCGGGATTCAGCCGTTCCCGAGGTGAGCGTGGAAAACAACGATACCATTGTCGTATTTTCGGTTCCCAAATAATGAAACGCCCCGCCTTGTTTGTTTTTCTCGCGCCGGGACTGGCCCTGCTGTTTCCGGTAATTCTGGCGGCCCATGGCGTGGAATCTTCCATTGCTGCCGGGGCAGCCGGATTCGGAACCGGGACTGTCCGGTTTATGTACAGTACCGGCGAGGAAATGGCCTTTACCCTGGTGAGGGTGTACGCCCCTTCCCGGCCCGATACCGAAACCGTCCAGAGCATTACCGACCGGAACGGATACTACAGTTTTGTCCCCGATGAGGAAGGCGAATGGCGGATCACCGCCGAGGACGATGCGGGGCACAAAGGGGAAATCAAATTAACCGTGACCGCCTCCGGCGGCGCGGCCGCCGTTTCCGGGGGAACCCCGCCCCCGGCCCTGCGGGTAATCCTCGGCTTGAGCCTCATCTTAAACATTTTTGCGGTCTACCGCTTCATCCTGGGGCGGGCCATCAAAACCCCGGGGCCGGAAGCCGGAAACCGGAAAGGCGGGGAACATGCATATTAGCGAAGGCGTTCTTTCAGCCCCGGTTATCGCCGCCGGATGGGGCGCGGCCCTGGCCGGGGTGAGCGTGGGCTTAAAAAAAACCGAGGCCCGCCGGCTGCCCGAAACGGCCTTGGTTTCCGCCGTTCTTTTTCTCGCGTCCCTGGTTCATGTTCCCCTGGGCCCCTCCAGTATTCACCTGACCATGCTGGGGCTGGCCGGTATTCTCCTCGGCTGGAGCGCCGTTCCCGCCCTTTTTGTCGCGCTGCTGCTCCAGGGTATGCTGTTCCAATTCGGCGGGCTCCTCTCCCTGGGGGTGAATACCACCGTCATGGGAACGGCGGCGCTTTCCGCCTTTGGGGTGTGGCGCCTTTTCAGCAGGGGGAACAGCGGCCGGGATCTTCCGCCGGTCTTCGCCGCCGGGGCGAAACCCGCCGCCGCCTTTGTGTCCGGTTTTACCGCGGTGATAACGGGAGCGGCCCTGGTAACCCTTTCCCTTTTTTTAAGCGCCCGGGATCTTGCCGCCGCCGCGGCCCTTATGTTCGCGGCCAATCTGCCTCTGGCCGTGGCGGAAGGAATACTTACCGCTTTTTGCGTAATTTTTTTACAGCGCCTGCTGCCCCGTTATGTATCCGGACAATCAGGAATTTAAAAACGATCTTCTTTCGCCCTTTGATCCCCGCTGCCGCCTGGCGGCGGGCCTGGTTTTTATTTTTTCCGTCCTCCATATAACGAATTTTTTCCTGCTGGCGGGTCTGGTATGCGCCGCGGTTCTTGCCCTTATCCGGGATATAAAAACCGTGTTATGGCGCCTGGCCGCCGTCAATATGTTCTGCGTCCCGCTTTTTATAACCATGCCCCTGGGCGGATACAATATGGCGATCCCGGCGCTTTATGCCCTGCGTATAAACGCCGCCGCCCTCTTTTCCATGCTTTTTGCGGCCTCCCTGGGCATAGGCCGCCTGGCGCCGGCCCTGGCGAAACTCAAAGTAAACGCCAAACTGGTTTCCCTGCTGATCCTTACCTACCGGTATATATTCCTCATGTACGACCGGGTCTTTCGCGCGGTGCTGTCCATGCGCCTGCGCCGCCCCCGGCAGACCACTCAGGCGGCCTGGCGTTCCTACACGGCGCTTTTTGCCTCGGCCTTTGCCGGCGCTTTTTTCCGTTCCCAAAAGATAAGCCGGGCGGCCCAGGCCAGGGGGTTTGACGGCGTTTTTCCCGTGACCAGAGATTTTCGGTGGAAGTTCCGGGACACGCTGGCCCTGGCCGCCGCTTTTGCCGTTTCAATACTGCTGATATACTTTGACCGAATTCCGGGACAGGGGCTGCCGTGGCGCATTTACAGGTAGAAGGGCTCACATTCGGTTATGAAAAACACCGGAAAGTTCTTCATAACATCAGTTTTTCCGTGGAGAAAGGCCGCTGCGTTTGTATCGCGGGGGCCAACGGTTCGGGAAAATCAACGTTGCTGGAACTCATCGCCTCCTGCATGGAGCCCTCCGCCGGTACGATACGCATAAACGCCGCTTCGGTTTTTAAAAAGGAAGGGGCCCAAAGAACGGGCATCGTGTTTCAGGAACCGGACAACCAGTTTTTTATGCCCACGGTCTGGGAAGATGTGGCCTTCGGGATTATGAAAAAAGGAACGCCCCCCGAAGAGGGGCGGGAAATGGCTATGGAGGCGCTGAACCTGGTAGACGCCGGGCACATAGCCGAAAGGCCGCCGTATAAACTTTCCGGCGGGGAGAAGCATCGGGCCGCCATCGCGTCCATACTGATCCTGGACCGGGAGATTCTGCTCCTCGACGAACCGACCGCCGCCCTGGACCCCCGTTCGCGGAAAAACATCATCGCCCTTATTAAAAGCTTTAACTGTACGCGAATCATCGCCAGCCACGATTTGGACATGATGCTGGATACGGCGGATGAGGTCATTTTTTTACACCGCGGGGAAATAGCGGCCCGATCCGAAACGCCCGGACTTCTGCTTGACGAAGGCTTCCTGCGGGGGATAGGCCTGGAACTGCCGCTTTCCGCGGCGCACTGCTCAGGCTAAAGCCTTCGCGCCTTTTGCCGGTATTGCGGCATTTACTGTGCGCCGGGCGTGTGTTACATGATCGGGAGCGACAGCCCCTGGGGGGGCTGCGTGTTCTCCGTCCCGCGGCGCACTGCTCAGGCTAAAG
>JAISAK010000310.1 GCA_031266695.1 Treponema sp. | reverse complement strand
AACTTTCGTTTTACGACGAGGAATTTTTTGAAGTGACCTTTCTCGGAACGCCGGAGCCTTCTTACCGCCAGTTAAGCCCGAGTGAAGCAAGGGAACTGTTCGGCTGATTGGGAAGGTAGGGCGGCTCTAAACCATCAGCGGCTGGAGCAGATCTACCAGGTCCTGAACGGTACGGGCATCCTTGAACAGCGCGGGCTCAATCCTGCCCGGTATAAATTCTTTTACGGCGACAACAAGATCGACGGCGTCGATGGAATCCAAATCCAGATCGGCGTAGAGCTGTTTTTCGGGACTAATATCTTCGGAGGCCAGCTCAAATTCCGAAACAAGAATTTCCTTGAGTTTTAAAAAAGTTTCGTCCTTGTTCAATTATAATCCCCTTAATCAGAGTCCCCTCGAATTGCCGGATTTTGAAATCATCTCAGAAATCGTCTCAGTATACATAGATTGACACTTCCTTGTCGAGGGGGATATATTTTCGAAGGGAGAAGAACGTAAACCTTGAAACCGGAAAGTTATTTTTCTGACAAAATCCGCGCGGTAGACGCCAAATTTGAAGCCCAGAAGATCGCCTTTTCGCCCCTGACTTTTCAGGCGGTACGGGCTCTCCTTGAGTTCGGCATTTTAAGGAAAATTTCGGATTCGGGGGACGCGGGGCTTACCGGAAAGGAAATAGCCGGACAATGCGGCATTTCGGAATACGGCGCCGGGGTTCTTACGGAAATCGCCCTCGGCATGGGCCTGTGTAAACTGCGGCGCGGGGATTCGGGCGAACAGGGCGGGAACGGAAGCGGCGTCCCGGAAAAAGAAGAACGTTTTATTCTTGGAAAGGTGGGGTGGTTTCTTCTTGAGGATGCCATGAGCCGGGTTAACTTTGATTTTGTAAACGACATCTGCTATAAGGGTGCTTTTGAACTTGTCGATTCCCTGCGGACGGGCAGGCCCGCGGGGCTGAAGGTTTTCGGGGAACAATGGAAAACCATTTACGAGGCCCTTTCAAGCCTTCCCGCTAAGGCCAAACAGAGCTGGTTCGGCTTTGATCACTTCTATTCGGATATCGCCTTCCCCGAAGCCCTCCCCCTGGTGTTCGCCTCTCCTCCCCGCCGCCTTTTCGACATCGGGGGAAATACCGCCAAATGGGCGATTTCCTGCTGCGGGTACAACAGCGGCGTAAGGGTCACAATAATTGACCTCCCCGGGCAGACCGCGGCGGCCGAAAAAAACGCGGCGGCGGCGGGCTTCGCGGATCGGATTGACACGGTTCCGTGCGACGTGCTTGACGAGGCCGCCGTTTTCCCCGGCGGCGCCGACGCCGTCTGGATGAGTCAGTTTCTGGACTGTTTTTCACCGGAACAGATCAGCGCCATCCTCGGCAAGGTTGGGGCGGCTGTCGGCAAAGACACCGACGTCTGGGTTCTGGAACCCCTCTGGGACATGCAGCGTTTTGAAGCCTCCGCTTATTCCCTGCAGGCAACGTCTCTTTACTTTACCTGCATGGCCAACGGAAACAGTAAAATGTACCGCTTCGCGGATCTGACCGGGGCGGTGGAAAAGGCCGGTTTTACACTGCGGACGGCCCATCACGATCTTGGGGCAAACGCGTACTCCCTGCTCCGCTTTAGAAAAGAGGCATGAATTTTTTTATTGAGGCTTCCCCGGGTTCCGTCGTGGGTGTTTCGCGCTTCGCGTCCTGGGCGCCGGGCCTCGGGAGCGCGGAAGAGTGGCGGGAATGGGCCCGGGGCCGGAGGGAAATTGAAAAATCAAAGGCGGGCCCTCCCCTGGAATTTACCGATCCCCTGTTCCGCCGCCGTTTAAGCCAGATATCACGGATGACCATACAGGTACTGCACGATCTGATGCCTTTCGCGGAGGCGGCCAAAATTGTATTCGTCTCCTTCAGGGGGGAAATTGCCCAGCAGTTCAAGATCAACAGGATGCTGACCGAAGAAGGCGCCGTAGGCCCCGCGGCCTTTTCCCAATCGGTCTTTAACACGCCCCCGGCGCTTGCGGCGGCGGCTCTTAATCTCAGATCGGGCTATTCGGCCCTTTACCCCGGGAAGGATCTCTTTAGAACCGGTTTTCTCGCGGCCGCCGCGCCGGTTCTCTCGGGGGACGCCCGGGAAAGCGTACTTGTCTACGCGGACGAACTCTGCCCTTCCGAATACGGCCGGCTTTGTCCGGAAAACGGAAGGCCCCTTGCCTTTGCCGCCCTCCTCGGCGCGCCGGCCGAAAGCGGCGGCCCTGACCCCGGGGCCGAAGGCGGCGAAGATCCCCTTGCCTCGCCGGAGAAATTTATCGCCCGCCTGTGGAGCGGAACATGAGCGCGGAAATGCCTCCCGTCGGCAACTGGCCGCTTTACCTGTACCGGATTTTCGTGAAGGGATTTTCTTTTTTCATTTTCGGCCTGGGCACCCTTATCCTCGCGCTGCTGATATTTCCGGTCATGCTTTCTCTTTTTCAGCCAAAGGAAAAATTCCGGAAGCTGGCGCGCCGGCTGATATCCTTCTCGTTTCGGGGCTTTATCCGAATGATGGTTCTTTTCGGCGCGGTTGAGCTTGACGTTGACGAACCCGGGGTCTTCCGGAGCTTGTCTTCCGAAATCGTGGTTGCCAACCACCCTTCGCTTCTTGACGTTGTTGTCATGATTTCCCTCATCCCCAACGCGGACGTTATTGTGCGCGGCAATCTTACCGGAAACATCATTGTGCGCGGCGTCGTCAGGCGGCTCTACGTTCCCAGTTCCGCCGACTTTGACAAAATAGCCCGGGCCTGCGAGGAGTCCCTTGAGCAGGGTAACTGCCTGGTGATCTTTCCGGAAGGAACCAGAACGCCCCGTTCCGGAGAAGTCCATCTGAAAAAAGGCGCCGCCCGCCTTTCCCTGTTTTCCGGCCGCGATATCCTGGCCGTACATATCGGCGGAACCGACAAGTACGGGCTGGGAAAGCACGATCCCTTCGCCGCTTTTAATCATACCGAAAAATACATTTACCGCGTCAGGATACAGGGAAAACTTTCCCCCGCAAAATACGCGGGAATG
>JAISAK010000274.1 GCA_031266695.1 Treponema sp. | reverse complement strand
CGGTATCCGTTGGCTATCCCCAGGATCTTCATGCCGAAACGGATAGAGGCCGCCCGGCATACCCCCCGGATCGCCGCGTTAAGCCCCGGACAGTCCCCCCCGGCGGTAAGTATCCCTATTGTCTTGACCCCCCCGGTCCCGCGCTTTGCCATATATTGGAAAGTATACTCAATCCCCGGCCCAAAGAACAGCCCGGAACCCTTTACGGGCAGGTTTACCCTTGGTGAACTTTTTGGAAGAATTTCGGCGCCCAAGGAGGTACGCGAGACATTGAGCGTGTCCCGGCGTACAGGTAACGAGGCGTGCCCCCCGGCACAGGTAACTGTATCCGGCAAAATACGAAGGGGGGCGCATTTCCGGCGCAAGCGCCGGAAACCGGGCTTTGCGGGGCTCCGCCAAGGCCGCCTACGGCGGCCCCGCTCCGGCCTCCTCGGGCCGTCCCTCCGGGCCGGCCCTGCGGGGTCGCGCTAAGTCCACCCGCGGTGGACCCGCGCCCCCTCCAATCCCTTGCGCTGCTGAAAAGCGGCGTCCCTGCCGGCGTATACTCGCGCATTTTTAAAGCATTTCTATAAAAGCCGCGACGCGGTTAAGCTGCTGTTCCGGTTTCAGGCCTATAAGTTCATTTTCCATAACCATTGTCGGAATACCCGCCCTTGTTTTAACCGAGTCGGCAATGGGACGCGCTATGGCCGATTGGGTGTTGCACCCCCAGTTATAAAGAAAAACCATACCGTCGGTCCGGGATTTCCGTATCTGCTCGACTGTCCATGCTACCCGCTCCTCTATGCTTTGCTCATACGAATAGGAAAGGGTCGCTTTTGCCAGATTGTAGAAAGGATCGCCCTCTTCTTCCACAAACGCGCAGCATTGACTCCAGCCGTTGTCACTGCCGACGACTATGCCCCCGTTTTCTTCAACATAGTATTCGTCAAGATGAATACAGGAGCCGCAGACAAAAAGGCGTTTTGGGTCATCGGAAACCCCGGGGGCTTTAACGCTGTTTTGAACCCGTTCCTTAACAAGCTCAAGGGCTTCGGAGAGGACATCAAGAGTCGCGATTGGGTCACCGTGCATTTCAAGAAGTCCCATGGTAAAAAGCGCGCTTCTGTCGAGCCCGTTGGTCGGTGGAAGCTTCGCATTCCACCATACGTCCGCCAGTTCGTAGGCAAGAAGCCGTCCTTTATTGTGGAATTTAATCGCCCCGGAAAGTTCTTTTTCGGTAGTGGTACGCCCGCTTATCCTGTCAAACTGTTTTACCATTTTCCGGAGATTTTCCGCAAAGTATTCCACGGCCCATTCTTTTTTCGACTGGTGGCGCAACGGATAATCGGCAAGAAAAAGAGGAACCTCTGTCTTCCGCCTGCCATGCCGGTGCGCTTCAAGGCTGTAGGAAATATCGGAACAGCGCAGGGCCGAGAAGGGAGCTACCACATCAATCGGAAGATCCCCTTCGTGAATAAACTCATAGCCCGCCGTATTGCAGGCTTCAAAACTGATGTTTTTGTAACCCCGCTCTTTATCGGTTTTACGGCCTAATTCCTCGGCGGCAACGCTTCGGCCATTGCTGCGTCCGCGATTCCAGTTGCCCACAAGGGCGGGACGCAATGCGACAAAACCGGCGGCCGTATAGGGGTCAACAGCTTGTCCTCCCTGAATAAAAGCGACGTGTCCTCCCCCGGCCTTTAGTTTGTCGAGCCGTTCACTCAAGGTAAGGTTGAGATACGTATTCTTCAGGGCGGAGGGAAGCAAAACATCATTCGAGGCGGTGCTTCCAAAGAATACATTGCTTTCAAAGGCGTAAGGATACTTCCGGGGTGCGGTGGTTGTAAGGTATTCCCATATCTCCCCCGGGGTGACTACAGAACCATCGCTGAAATGGATTGGGCCGCTTTTCAAAAACCTGTCCCTGTATTGATCCTGATATGTAATTTTGAACATCCTCTCCTCCTAAGATTTTAGGTAAATTTGTCCTGAAACCGGGGTTTCCGGGAACAACTCTGTTAAATGCTGTATTGCCCCATCTCAAGCAATTCCAAAAATGCCTCAATGCGTGTCCTGATCCCTTCCGTATCAGAGGCGGCATATTCCGTATGTATCTCCAGAAAGGGAATATCCCTCCCCGCAAGCACCTGTTTGGTCTCAAGGGCCTTAAACGAAAAGGGATCACAATAGCGCAATGTGTGATACACAACCCCATCGGCGCGTGTTTTTGCGATAAGTTCCTTTAGCTTCCTGAGCCGCCGGTCGCTTTCCAGTTCAAGATACGGAAGAGCGCCGTGGGGCGTACGGTTCAGGTAGCCCAGGGCGACGCCCCCGACGGTAGCCTCTCCTATGTCCAAATTGACGTACGGAAGAATGCCGCTCCAGAGATCGTCTCCGACAATTCTTCCCCCCAGTTCCGTGATAATATTGATAAGTTTGGTATCCCCGGGCGGAAGTACGCTTCCTGACAGGAATACCCTTGGCCCGCCTTTGCCGCTTCCCGTTTTTTTTAACAATCCCGCTTCAGCCGCCGCCTGGTCCAGTAAATCGGCATAGGCGCTCTTATCAAGGATATAACCCGCCTGAATAATCTCGTTTACCTCGGCCCAGGACAATTCCTCTGAATCAATCTGAATCTCATAAAGCATTTCTATTGATTTCCTGATTCTGTTGTAAAGCAGAACGGCTTCCTGTAGTTTTTCCGCACTGATCTTGCGATCATATTTTTCTTCGATCGTTTTGACGAAAAATTCCGCTTCTTTGACAAAATAGGCC
Source organism: Treponema sp. (assembly GCA_031266695.1). GTDB lineage: Bacteria > Spirochaetota > Spirochaetia > Treponematales > Breznakiellaceae > JAISAK01. Next base: position 386 of record JAISAK010000274.1, on the reverse strand, counting down.
CGCGCTTCTTCCCAATGGAAATTACGAGGCACACCCAGTACAAAGACATCTTTTTTGAAATAAAATTCAACAAGTTCGGCCACCCGAAACGTCTGAAGGCATGTCGCGTCAAAGGCGTAGGAATCTATCTGTTGAATCAGGGGATCGTTGTTTTCAGAAATCTGCCCAAGCAATTCGCGCACATAAACGCAGTTACGGGGCGATATATAGCGGGCCCCAATCTCAACCAGTTTTTCGTCCCCCCCTATCGCGATACGGACAGGTACAATATCAAGGGCATGGAAATATTCTTCAGGAATATTATAACCCGACCACCCTATAACGGTTTTACCTTCCCGCCGGAGTCTTGCGAGTTCCGCCGGCCGGTTTTTTACTTTTTCCCTGAA
>JAISAK010000264.1 GCA_031266695.1 Treponema sp. | reverse complement strand
ACACCCGGCCCGAGTCGGCGCTTTCAAGCCCCGCGATGATTCGGAGGGTGGTAGTTTTGCCGCAGCCCGAGGATCCAAGGAGGGTGATGAATTCACCGCTGTCAACGGAAAGATCAAGGCCGCGGAGAACTTCAACGGAGCCAAAACGTTTCGTTATTCCCTCAAGGCGTAGTAGTTCCCGAACCTTCACCCCTTTCCCCATCTTTGATAATTACCCCGCCGCGGCAGCCTATATTTAAGTATAGCTTTACTTTCGGCCCGGAATCAATTACCTTGAAAAAATGACGGAACTTACAGGCCGTTCTGTTTTCAGCGGAAAGCTCCTCGGGATACGAATTGAGGGGGACAGGATAGACAGGGTGGAGGAGATTTCTCCGGCTCCGCCCGGTTCCGCGGAGGGCGGCGGATATCCGGCCGGGGAATCCGGCATACCCTTTGTCAGTCCGGGCTTTCTTGATCTGCAGGTAAACGGCTTCAACGGCGTTGATTACAGCCTGGACGATCTTTCGGCGGATAATATAGAAACCCTTGTCCTCCGCCTTGCCCAATCGGGAACCGCGCGCCACGTTCCCACCTTTGTTACCATGCCTCCGGCGCGGCTGCTGCGGAATTTGAGCCTTGCCGCGGATACAATGGAAAAACGGCCGGTGGTAAAGGCCGGTATTGCCGGTTTCCACCTGGAGGGTCCCTTTATTTCCGCGGAAGACGGCCCCCGGGGCGCCCACGACAAAAGCTGCGTCAGGCTTCCGGACTTTTCCTTTATTGAAAAATGCCAGGAAGCGGCCCGGGGCCTCATCAAACTGGTAACTCTGGCGCCGGAACTGCCCGGGGCGGCGGAATGTATCAGAGCCCTTGCCGGGAGCGGAATCAGGGCGGCCATCGGACATTCGGCGGCCGCCCCCGGCGACATTCGGAAGGCGGTTCTTGCGGGAGCCTCCGCTTCGACCCACCTTGGCAACGGCAGCCACGCCATGCTGCCCCGGCTTAAAAATTATATCTGGGAACAGATGGCCGAAGATTCCCTGTGGGCGGGCATCATTTGCGACGGTTTTCACCTGCCCCCGGCGGTGGTAAAGGTAATAAGCCGGGCAAAAGGGGCGGAACGTCTTTTTATGGTTTCCGACGCGGCCCTTTTTGGGGGATACAAGCCGGGACTCTACAAATGGGGAAATGTGGAGGTGGAAGTTTTTGACGACGGGCATTTGGGCCTGCCGGGAACCGGCGCCCTTGCGGGCGCGGCGCATCTTCTGGATTGGGATATCGCGCGGTACATGGATTTTACCGGCGCTTCCCTTAAAGAGGCCCTTGCCCTCTGTACGGTACAGCCCGCCCGCTTTCTGGGTTTGGATGTATCCGGCTATGAGGATTTCAGGCCGGGAAATCCCGCGGACCTTACGATTTTTTTCTATTCCCCCGGAGACGAGCGGCTTGGAATCAGGCGGACCCTTGCCGGCGGGAAAACCGTTTTTGCCGCCGGGGAAAGCATTGGAGTTGTTCGATAACCGAAGTTCAGGCTGCCGGATACGTCCATTGTCAGGAAAGAATGATCCGGGTATTATTCGGATATGAAGCATACGGTACTCGTTATTGACGGCATGGGCGGCGGTATTGGCGTACAGATTATCGGAAAGCTCAAAGAACTTGAAGACAGGGACAGGGAAATTGTCGCCCTGGGAACCAACGCGGTGGCAACGGAGCGAATGGTAAAGGCCGGGGCTCTCCGCGGGGCCTCGGGAGAAAACGCGATCCGGGTATCGGTCAGGACGGGCGATTTTATTTTGGGGCCCATAGGCATTGTCATTGTCAACAGCCTTATGGGGGAAATTACCACGGGCATGGCGGAGGCGATCCTTTCCGCGCCGGGAGAGAGGATACTTCTCCCCCTGCAGAACGAGCATTTTTTTCTCGCGGGCCTGGATCAGCTTCCCCTGGCCAGGGCCTGCGACCGGGCTGTGGAGATTTATCAAACCCTGCGGGCAGAATGGAAGGGAAAAACGGGTTAGCGGGAAGAAAGAACTACTTCCGCCGGAGTCAGGATATGCGCGTCACCGTTGTTATTCGTGCTGAGGGGTTTGATACCCAAGAACCCGCCTTCCGGCGGGGGAGCTTCAGGCTATTCTTGACCCACGGAATTTTTTAACCGCAAAGGCGAAGAAGTCGAATAAGTTTTCATTCAAATTACTCAAAACTTGAACTACTTTCGCCATTCTTTCCCGGAAATTTGGCACCTCTGGCACTTTTTTCCTTCTTTTTTTTACTTTTTCGACTTATTCAACTTGGTGGTACATCTTCCTTGCGGTACAGCATTATCACACCCCGAGTTGTGGGTCAGGTTTAACCGCTCTGCGGCGGGGAGGTTCATTTCGTTGACAAAAACATTGTCGGGTAAAACCGGCCTTGTGTCGTGGACCCCTTGACTCAAACCCGGGTTTAAGTGTTATTATAATACATCAATATTCCCGCCATGAAGACGGGAAAAATCATCTCGAAAGATGGAATCGTAAAGATACCGCCGTATGAAACG
>JAISAK010000254.1 GCA_031266695.1 Treponema sp. | reverse complement strand
GGCCTTTTTTTGCAAGCATTATTATCAAAAAAATTATAGGAGACTAACACAACCGGCAATCTTTATGCCGGGTACTGCCTGCATAACCGCGACAATCCCCACTAGACAAGATGTAAACCCCGGGGTATAAAGGATTTACTTTTCCCGCCTTCGAATAACAGCGGCTCAAAGGAGGCCTTGATGAACGACCTTCAGGTCCGATTTATAAAAAACGCGGAGGACGGGGGAAAAAGCGCGAACTGCCCCTTCGGAACTTCCGCGGAATCCCTTATAGGGTATTTTGACGCGGAGACTGATAAAATTGCGGCGATCCGGGTAAATAACGAAATACGCCCCCTTAAAACGCGGCTTGTTATAAACTGTACGCTTGAACCCGTGTTTCTGGATTCTCCGGCGGGGACAATGATCTACCGCCGCTCCCTTTCCTTTATTCTTGCCATCGCGGCCCGCGAACTCTTTCCCGAAAAGAGCCTTTATGTAGGCCATTCCCTGGGAAACAGCTATTACTATACCTTCGATTCGGGGAAAAAGCCTTCGGACGGGGAAATCGAAGATCTGAAAAATTCTATCCGGGCCCTGGTAAACGAAGACCTTCCCATTACGTTTAAATACCTTGCCTACGAAGAAGCCCTTGAGGCCTTCAAAAAAAACAGACAGATCGATACGGCTCTGCTTCTTGATCAACGCAGCGAATCGCGGATCAAGGTCAACGAATGCAAGGGCCATATTGATATGTACGTTGAACCCCTGGTTTCGGGGACGGGGCTCCTTTCAAGCTTCGATCTCCTGCCCTACCAGGAAGGATTCCTCCTCCGTTTTCCCGGAGTCGGCCGGGGAAAAACAATCGATCCCTTTGTGGACGAACCGAAAATATTTTCGGTCTACGACGAATACAAAAAATGGGGACGCATTGTGGGCGTCCGGGTTGTGGGCGAGCTCAACTCCCATATTACGAACCGCACGGTAAAGGATTATATTCGAATTGCCGAAACCTACCAGGCGCGCAAGCTTAGCGAAATAGCCGAACAAATCTATGACAAACGGGAAAGCATCAGGGTGGTGCTTATCGCGGGGCCCTCAAGCTCCGGAAAAACCACCAGCGCGAAGCGGCTTGCCATAGAGCTTATGGTAATGGGGATAAAGCCGATAGCCATGAGCCTTGACGATTACTACATCGGCGTGGATAAAACCCCCAGGGATGAAAAGGGCGAACCCGACTTTGAATGTCTTGAAGCGCTGGATGTCCCCTTCCTTAACGAGCAGCTCCTTGCCCTTTACCGGGGTGAAGAAATTACCCTGCCCCTTTACGATTTCAAGACCGGCCGGCGAAAAGAAACCGGAGGGGGAAAGATACGCCTTGACCGCAGAACCATGCTCATTGTGGAAGGCATTCACGGCCTCAACGACGCCCTTACCCCCGGCATAGAGAGGGACACCAAATTCAAAATCTACGTTTCCGCCCTTACCCAGTTAAATCTTGACGATCACAACCGTATTCCCACGAGCGACAACCGGCTCTTGAGGCGCATGGTCAGGGATTACCAGTTCCGCGGCAAAGACGCGGCAAGTACCATAAAGATGTGGCCCGGAGTCCAGGCCGGAGAACGCAGGCATATCTTCCCCTTCCAGAATTCGGCCGACACCGCCTTCAATTCGGCCCTTGATTATGAGCTTTCCGTGCTGAAATATTACGCCGAACCCCTGCTGCGCGCGGTCAAGCCCCGCTGCCGGGAATACGCCGAATCTTCAAGGCTCCTTTCTTTCCTTGGAAATTTCGCTCCCATCCCGCCCCAGCATGTGCCGGGTACAAGCATAGTGCGTGAATTTATCGGAGAAAGCGAATTCAAATATTAGAACGGGGGATTTCGGTAAACTTGACAAGTTTAATCCAATAAACATATTATAGATTATGTTTATCACAAAGGAATCCGATTACGCGGTAAGAATTCTTCGCGAACTTAAGGACGGAGAAAAAAGAACCGTTCCGGATATCTGCGATCAGGAAAGTATACCGTATCAATACGCGTATAAGATTATAAAAAAACTGGAAAAGGCGGGATTGGTGAAAAGCTACCGGGGCGCCGGCGGCGGATACAGGCTGTCAAAGAACACCGCCCGGATAACGCTTTTTGACGTTATCAACGCCGTCAGCGAAGAGGCTCTGCTTTTTGAGTGCCTGCGCCACGGCCACCGCTGCCCCATGAACGAGGGCGGCAGAAAGTGCAGGGTTCATGCCGAATTCAACCGCGTCCAGAATATAATACTTTCAACCTTGAAAGAAAAATCCCTTGCGGAAATTTTATAGGCCGCCTTTTATCCGTTCGGCCCGGGCCGCGCCGGCTATGTCATCCAGCTCCTTTGTCTCTTCGGCAAAGGCTTCCCGGCGGTATTCCTTTTCCCGCTTTTCCTTCAACTTTTCAATAACCTTTCGTTCCCGGGAAGCTTCAAGGTAAAGCCCGCGTTTTTCCTCAACGATTGTTTCCGCCTTTGCCGCGTCTTCCATAAGTTTTTCCGCCTCCCTGTCCAAACGGGTAATGTAATTGTCCCAGGCAAGAATATCGGCGGCGCCGTTTCCGTCCGAAAAACGTTCCCGCGCCGCGTGAAGACGGCTCTCCGCGGTCCGCCGGATATTGTTTTCAATCTCCGCCAGAGCGCCGACAGCGCGGCCCAGATCGATTTTGGTTTCCTGTTCCCGGTATTTTCTGAGGGAAAGCACCTTCTCCATGCTAAAACTGAATCGTTTCATGGGTTAATTCATATTCTCCGAAAAAGGCGGGCCGGCTCCGGGGATTGAGGAAAAAAGCGACGCGACGGTGTTGAAGGGCGCGGCATTCGCCGGGACCGCCTCTCCCTCCGCGGGCCCCGCGGGGCCGGCCGGAACCCCGGAAGGCGCCGCTCCGGCGGAGGACGGATCCCGCGCCGCGCCGCCGGAATCGGGCGTTCCCGAAAGCCCCTCGTTTCTTTCCTCCGCCGGGATGGGAAGGCCGGAAATTTCGGCCAAGCCCGACAGGGTTTCGGCAAGGGATGATTTTTCGGCAATATCCTGGATAAGAAATTTTTCGATGGCACCGTGCTTTGCC
>JAISAK010000066.1 GCA_031266695.1 Treponema sp. | reverse complement strand
GGCTTCTTCGTTATACACCCCGCGCAGGGTAAGCGCCGGATTCCTCAACCTCCTCCTGGGAGCCGGATCCTTTTCCATGGGGGACGGCGGGGGCGGCGCGTTGATAATCGGCGGCTACGCGATTGCGGCGGGCCTGATGGCCTGGGATATCATGGGTTTTAGCTATGAAGACGATATGGCCGGTATTCCCGGCGCCATAGGGATTGGCGTTGCCGGGCTTACCGCCGCGGGCGGTTTTATCCGGCCCCTTGTGTATGCCCGGAATACCGGTTCCGGGGCGGGCAGGCCGGTTACAAGCTACAGCGGAGCGAGGGTCTCTTTCAAACCCGGCCCCAGGGGCCTTGAGGGTCTGCGGTTTATCTATACCTACAGCTACTAACGAGGTATGGATCATGACGGATTCGCGGATAGCCGAAAGCTTTACCGTAACAATGGAAAAGTTTTTGGGCCTTGCCTGTACCCGTCTGCCGGATGATGTATACGAAAAATTAAAGGAACTGCGGGAGGCCGAAGACGGGGCGCTGCAAAAAGTAGTGTACGACGCGTACTTTGAAAATTTGAGGCGGGCCGCGGAGCTTGGAAGACCCTGCTGCCAGGATACCGGTCTTCTGCATTTTTACATAAAGGCCGGAACTTCTTTTCCTTATCTGGATATGGTAGAGTCCTCCCTGCGTGAAGCGGTGCGCCGCGCCACCCGCAGCGTACCCCTCAGGCAGAATACGGTAAATTATTTTGAGGAGCGCAATACCGGCGACAATACCGGGGAACGCATGCCCTGGATTAATTGGGATATTGTTCCCGGCGGCGGGGATCTGGAAATAACCGCTTATTTTGCCGGAGCCGGATGCTGCCTGCCCGGCCGCTCAAGGGTTTTTAAGCCCTCCGACGGATACGCCGCCATTGTTCAAAGCGTTTTTGACGCCGTGGCCGATCTCGGCGTCAACGCCTGTCCGCCTCTTATTGTCGGGGTGGGCCTTGGTCACAACGTCGAAAACGCCGCGCTGCTTTCAAAAAAAGCCTATCTGCGCCCCCTCGGATCCCGCCACCCGCACCCCGGGGGCGCGGAGCTGGAAAGGCAGCTTACCGGGGGCCTTAACAAACTCGGCATCGGCGCCCAGGGCCTGCGGGGAAATTCCGCGGTCATGGCGGTGCACATCGAATCATCGGCGCGGCATACCGCGACTATCGCCGTGGCGGTAAATACCGCCTGTTACGCGCACCGCCGGGGCCTGATAAAATTCAAAAAAGACCTGTCCCATGAACTTGCCGGCTACAAGGGAGCGGTTTTATGAAAAAAATATTAACCACCCCCCTGAAGGACGAAGACCTGATTCCCCTCAGGACGGGCGATATTGTTTACCTGGACGGCATTCTGGTTACCGGGCGCGACGATGTTCACCGCCGGGTTGTGCGCGAGGGCCTCGCGTGCCCGGTTGACTTCAGGGGACTGGCAATTTTCCACGCCGGCCCTATAATTAAAGAAGAACCCGGAAACAACACCATGATTTCAATCGGCCCCACTTCGTCGATACGCATGGAAAACGACGCGGCCGAATTTATCGCAAAAACCGGCGTAAAATTAATGGTAGGGAAGGGCGGCATGGGCGAAAAAACCTCCGAAGCCTGCCGGAAGTACAGGGCTGTTCACTGCGTATTTCCCGGCGGCTGCGCTGTCAGCGCCGCCGCGCAGGTGGAAAAAATCGAAGGCGTTTTTTGGCGCGAACTCGGAATGCCCGAATGTCTGTGGGTGCTGCGGGTAAAGGAATTCGGCCCCCTCATCGTCTCAATTGACGCCGGAGGCCGTAATATGTTTACCGAAAACAAGGCCTATTACGCCTCGCAAAAAGAAATTTGCATGGCGCCCATAATTCAGAGCGTCGGGGATTTTATGACAATAGAAACGTCCTGAAAAGGCGCCCGATACGGAGTTATCATGACGATTAAACGCAGCGCCCTTGCGGGGACGCTTGAATCAAGCGATGCCCTTGTAAAGGTTGCCCCCTCTTCCGGGGAAAGAAAAGTCGAGCTGGAATCGGTTGTAATGCACGCCTACGGCGACGCCATCCGCGGCGTCGTTGAGAAAACCCTGGATTCCCTTGATATCAGGAGCGGGACAATAACAATTACCGACCGGGGCGCCCTTGACGCGGTCCTGGCGGCGCGGGTTGAAACCGCCCTTAAAAGGGCCTGTGGGGAGGACGATTGATGCGGCGCAGTATGCTGTTTCTTCCCGGAAATATACCCAATATGCTGTTAAACGGCGCTTTATTGGGGTCCGACGGCATTATTATCGATCTTGAAGACGCGGTATCCCCCGATGAAAAAGACGCGGCGCGCCTTCTGGTGTGCAACCTTATGGGAACCCTCGATTTCAGGGGCTGTGAAGTTGTTATACGCATAAATTCGATAGGAACCCCCTATTGGCAGGAGGATCTGGACGCCGTCGTTCCGCAAAAACCCAACGCCATTATGCCGCCTAAAGTCAACAGCGGGGACGACGTCCATATTATTTCGGCTTATATCGAAAAAATCGAAAGGGAAAAAGGCCTGGTTCCCGGCAAAATCGGCATTGTTCCCCTTCTTGAAACCGCGCTGGGAATTGAAAACGCCTTTGCCATAGCCCTGTCCGACAAACGTGTGACCGCCCTTTACCTCGGCGCCGAGGACCTGACCGCCGACTTGCACTGCAAGCGGACAAGGAACGGCGGGGAAATATTGTATGCCCGTTCCCGGCTGGTAAACGCGGCAAGGGCGGCAAAAATCGAAGCCTACGACACTCCCTTTACCGCCATTGATGACGAAGAAGGACTCCTGGCGGATACGGAACTTGCGAAAAGCCTTGGCTATTCCGGCAAAACGGCAATCTCGCCAAGGCAGATACCGGTTATCAACAGGATTTTCAATCCCTCGGAAGAAGACGTCGAATACGCCCAAAGCGTATTCCGGGCAATTGAAAACGCCCGCACCCGGGGCAAAGGCGTCGTCAGCCTTAACGGAAAAATGATTGACGCGCCTATTGTTGAACGCGCCCGGCAGGTTCTTGAGGCAGCCGGTTTGCCGGCGGGGTTGAAAAATGAGTAAACTGGTTTCCGGTCTGCGGGAAGCCGTACAGCTCTGCGGCCTGCGCGACGGCATGACTATCTCCTTTCACCATCATCTGCGTAACGGTGATTTTGTGCTGAACATGGTATGCGACGAGCTTTCGGATATGGGCTTCAAAGACCTTACCATAAATGCAAGCGCGATACACGAAGGCCACGGCCGGCTTGTCGAACATCTGAAAAGCGGGGTAGTTACGGGGATAGAAACCAACTACATGGGCAGCGCCGTGGGCCGCTATATTTCCGAGGGCCGCCTGAAAAAGCCGGTTATTTTCCGCACCCACGGCGGGCGTCCGAGCGATATAGAGCGGGGAAAATCACATATCGACGTTGCCTTTATCGCGGCTCCCTCTTCGGACTGCATGGGGAACTGCACGGGAAAATTCGGCCCCTCCGCCTGCGGTTCCCTGGGCTATGCCTTTGCCGACGCCGAACACGCGGATCGGGTAATTATAATTACCGACAATCTTGTTCCCTATCCGCTTGCCGGATTTTCCATAAGCGAGGTTCACGCCGATTATGTCGTTTCGGTGGATTCCATCGGCGATCCCGCCGGAATAGCTTCCAGTACAACCCGGATGACGCGGGACCCCATAGCCCTGCTGATTGCCGATTACGCCGCGAAGGTTATCCGGGCTTCCGGCTATCTGAAAGACGGTTTTTCCTTTCAGACCGGCGCCGGCGGCGCTTCCCTTGCGGCGGCCTCTTTTTTGAAACGCCTGATGCAGGAACAGAATATCAAAGGCAGCTACGCGATGGGCGGGATTACCGGATACATAGTCGACATGCTCGAAGCCGGCTGCTTTGAAACCCTTGCCGATGTTCAATGTTTTGATCTCCGCGCCGTGGAATCTTTGAACAAGAATCCCCGGCATCGGGAAGTAACGGCCTCGCATTACGCCAGCCCGACGGCAAAGAGCAGCCTTGTCGGGGGGCTTGATACGGTGATCCTCGGGGCCACGGAGATTGACACCCAATTCAACGTAAACGTCCACACGGACTCAAGGGGTTATATCATGGGAGGGTCCGGCGGACACAGCGATACGGCCGCGGGCGCGAAGCTTGCGATTATCGTAGCGCCGCTGACCCGCGCCCGGCTGCCGTTGATCTCCGACCGGGTTAACTGTATTTCCACCCCCGGCAGTACAATCGACGTGCTGGTTACCCAATTCGGCATCGCGGTTAATCCCTCCGGCGGGGATCTTGCCCTCAGGCTGTCCGAAGCGGGACTTCCGGTAAGGGATATCCGGGATCTGAAAAAGACGGCCCTGGAAATTTCCGGCGTGCCGAAGCCCTTTGCCGGGGGAGATCGGGAAGTCGCCAGGGTGCTGTACCGGGACGGAACCCAGATTGATACGATCAGGAATGCGGCGGTCTGAACAGCGGCCCGGAAAAAACAGCGCCGCGGCCCCGTAACGCGGGAGCGGCCTCAACCGGGATGAGGTCAGGGCACGCCGGTCAGCCCGTGCGTTTTCAGATAATCGATCTCGCGCTTCGCGTATATATGCCAATAATCAAGATTGGTGTGGGGCTCAATGGTACAATACCCGGTTACATTGTCACGGCGGAGACTTTCCAGGAGTCCGCGGAAGTTAATCGCGCCGGAACCGATTTCCGGATATTGAATGTTTTTTCCGTGAAGGGAACCGGACATGCCTCCGCCCATAGTTTCTTCCCTGTGACCATGTTCGGGGATATGGACGCATCCGTCTTTTATATGCGCATAGGCAATAAGATCTTTTAAAACCGTATACGCATAAGGGTATCCCTCACAGGAGGCTTGATAATAATTGGTTACGTCAAAGTT
>JAISAK010000008.1 GCA_031266695.1 Treponema sp. | reverse complement strand
TCTCTTTTTTCGCTTCCGCCGCAAGCATTATTGCCGCCGTCATGGCCAAATCATCCGCGCTGGCCTTCCCCGCAAAAACATCGTATTCCGGCGTTCCCGGTGCGGGCAAAGTATTCACCAGAATATCGCTTGTTTTATTAAGGTTATTCATATCCCCAAGAATGTCGGCGACAAGTTTCTTGGCGTTGCCCGTTTCTTCCATTATTTCGGAGATATTCCCCGCCTGGTGCATCAGGGCCGTGCCCATTCCCGAAGCGTTGGAAGCGGCCTTTAGCGCGGCGGCCTGGAGGGCGGCTTTTTCGCTGCCGCCGGAGTTCCGCTGGGCCTTATCAATGCCCCTCAGAACTTCAAGGGACAGATCCGGGTTGTTTTCGGCAATCTTGATGAGTTCATCCACATTACCCGCGGTAACCGGCGGAATCAGCGTGCTGGGGTCCCGGGCTGCCCAGGGGGCAAGGGAAGAAGAAAAAAACTGGGTACAGGAACAAAGCGAAAACGCCGCGACGAGAGACATCAAAGGGGTAAAAAAATCGTATTTTTTTTCTTTCATTTTATCTCCCGTTTTACACTCCCTTATGCCTCAGACAACGAGCTCCGCTTCGGCGTCATAGCCGTCTCCCGCGAGCAGCGAAGCCTCTTTTACTATCCGGCAGCGCAGCGCCGTACCCGGCGGCGGGGATTCGGAGCATTTTATTCGAAGCTTCAAATAATTATCGGATACTCCGCGGCAATAACCGGGTTTTTTTTTATTCTCCGGCGGGTTTAATACCCCCTCCGGCGGTTCTTTTTCCGCCTCGACCAGGGCTTCCACATCCCTGCCCAGCCAGCGTTTGATATAGGCGGAACGTCCCTGCCGAGCCAGTTTCAGAAGAATCTCCACCCTGTGTACGGCTTCCCGCCCGTTTACCAGTTCCCGGCGGGGAAAGGCCGGCGCGCCGGGGCGTTTTGAATAAGGAAAGGCGTGGATCCAGGCAAAACCGATATTCCGGCACAGATTCAGGGTTTTTTCGAATTCCTCGTCGCTTTCGCCGGGGAAGCCCGTGATAATATCGCAGGCCAGGAAGGGATCTTCCCTGACGGAGCGGAAGGCGGCCGCGATTTTTTCCACCCCGGCGGGCGTATAGGATCTTCCCATTTTTTCAAGGATGCGCGCGCTGCCGGACTGTACCGAAAGATGAAAATGGGGACGTATCCGCGGGCGGGCAAGAACCCGCGCAAGGCTGTCGTTTATCTCCTCGGGTTCCAGGGATGAAAGCCTTAGGGCAATGCCTTGAGTTCCGGCCAGCAAAAATTCCAGCAGCCCGGCAAGATCTCCGCTCCGGCAGGGGCCGCCCGCCCGGCTCCCGGATTCAAGGGAACCGTCCCTGTATTGGGTAATGTTCACCCCGGTAAGCACCGTTTCCCGGTAGCCCTTCCCTTCCAGCGCGCGCAGTTCGGCAAGGGCTTTCTCCGCCGGAAGGCTTACGCTTTTTCCCCGGGCAAGCCTGACCCGGCAATAGGTGCAATGGTTGTCGCACCCGTCCTGTATTTTGAGGAAACTCCTTGAATGGGCGGAAAAATATTCCGGCGCGAAGGCAAAAGCGTTTTTCCCCGCGGCGCCGCCTTCGGAGGGTACGGCGGGGGACGCAGCGGGATCGCGGCCGGGGGAATTAAAAGAGGCGCCCAATCCGCCCCCGCCCCCCGCTTCACGCAGGCGGCGCGGCAGTTCAAGAAGGGCGTCCTTTTCCGGGAACACAAACAGGCGCCCCTTTCGCGGGCGGGATGAACCGTCCGCGCCGCGAGGCCCGTCTTCCAGGGCGGCTATATCTTCGGGATCAAGCCGGGCGTAACAGCCGGTTACAATGACGGAAGCGCCGGGATAATCCCGCAGGGCCTTGCGTATAACACGCCGGGCCTTTTGATCCGCCTTTGAAGTAACCGTACAGGTATTGATGATAAGCACCGGGGGAACCCCGCCGGGGGAAACTTCGCCTCCCGCCGCGGGGGCGGCGGAATCGGACGGCTGTTCCTCCGCCGCGTCCCCGGCCGGCCGATCTTCCGGGGAAAAGGGCCGCCGCGAAAAACCCTCCCGGAGAAAAGCGTCCGCCAGGGCTTCGCTTTCAAGCTGGTTAAGCTTGCAGCCCAGGGTATAAATCGAAAAAGACGGCATGATACCGGCGGCCCGTATCCGGCTAGCGGCCGGCCAGGGTCTGCCGGGCGCGCTCCAGCCCCCTCCGGGCGTCGGGCAGCTGGGAATTGAGGGAAAGGGCGCGCTCGTAGGCGGCAACGGCTTCGGAAAGCTCCCCGGCGCTCTCCCGGGCGTAGGCCAGGCGCGTCCACCAGGCCGCGTTGCCCGGCATCCAGTGTACCGCGGTGGAAAGGGCTATATCGGCGTGGCGGAACCTGCCCAGGCGTATGTAAATCTCCCCCAGAAAATAGTAGACCATCTCAATACGCTGGCCCTCCGGCGCCAGATTGGCGTATTCCTGAAAATATTGAAGGGCCTCGTCGTTCCGGCCCAGGTAATAGTAAATTTCTCCCAGTATCTCGGTGATCCGCGCGTCATAGCGGCTCAGGTTCCGTCCCGCCTGCGCGTACCCGAGAGCTTCCTCGTACCGATTCAGCCTGAGCAGGCTCCAGCAGATCACCACATGGGATTCAAGGTTGCCGGGACTCGCCGTTATTTCATTTCTGCAGATCTCCACGGCGCGTTCATAGCCGCCGGCCCGGTATTCCTGCAGCGCGTCGGGCCGCACCTGGGCAAAAGCCGCAAGGCCGGAAAGCAGGAGGAGCGCGGAAAAGCAAAAACGCGGTATTCTCATAGGGCCGGGTTTTTTGCGGTCATGGTACAGCGTCCGTTGAACACACAACCGGTCTCCATAAAAATTTCAGGGGCCGTTACATTCCCCGCCAGTTTTCCCGTAATGGTCACCTCCACCTTTTCGGCGGCGTTTACGTCTCCCTTCACCTTCCCCCGGATTATCACCCTGGAGGCGTTGATATTCGCGTTGACCACGGCTTCTTCGTCAATCACGAGCAGCCCCCGGGCGCTTATCTCGCCCGAAACTTTCCCGCGTATCAAAAAGGGCTTTTCAAAATTCAGGGTTCCGGAAAAGTCAATATCCGGCGATAGAATTGTATC
>JAISAK010000280.1 GCA_031266695.1 Treponema sp. | reverse complement strand
ACAGATGCTCGACGGTTTTTCCGAGCGCCTGGCGAAGTACCCTGACAAGTGTATTATACTTGATGGGCTGCGCTCTCCCATTTTTTCCCTTCCCTCCTGGATAAGGGGAGAGGAAAATTTTTACTGCGATCTTGTAAGCGACGACGGAATGCTTACAGCCCTGCTGAATAAGATGGTGGCGGTCTATATTGAGCTTCTTGATTTTGTCATTGATCGTATCGGAGATAAGCTTGATATCATCAAATTTGCCGATGACCTGGGCGCCCAGAACAGCCTCCTTATGTCTCCGGAAGTTTACCGCCGCCACATTAAGCCCCGGCAGGAAATTCTCTATAAACATGTCAAGGAGAGAACGGGATGCAAGGTGCTGCTTCACTCCTGCGGGTCTATACGTCCAATCATCAATGATCTGATCGAGATAGGAGTTGACGCCCTTAACCCCATACAGATATCCGCCCGGGGCATGGAGCCTGAAGGCCTTAAAAGAGATTTCGGAAGCAGAATCACTTTCTGGGGCGGTGGCATTGATACCCAGAACACGCTTTCCTTCGCTTCCCCCGAAGAGGTGCGCAGAGGAGTGGCTAAAAATATGGCCGCTTTCAAAAAAGACGGAGGATTTGTATTCACCCAGGTACATAACATTATGCCCAATACGCCGGTAGAAAATGTTCTCGCCATGTATGAGGCCTATAATGAAAATGCTGCGTATTATACTTCAGAGATTTGAGTTTGTCAGAGAATAGTTGTGCGGGAAGCTGATTCCCTACATCAGCGGTGCGAAGATTCGCAGTACATCGGGTACTATGCGCTGGAAGGCGTTATGGGCACATTCCTTAATAGTAACCTGATGCGAAACGGGAATTGTCTGTAAAAAGTCTTCCTTTACGGCTTTTACGGCGCTGTTATTGAAAACAAGTACGCCGCATTCAAAATGCAGATAGAGGCTGCGGAAGTCAAGATTTGTGGTACCCACTGTCGCTATCCGATCGTCGGCGACAAAGGTTTTGCTGTGATTAAAGCCGGCGCTGTATTCATAAACCTTAACTCCGGCGGAAATAAGCTGCCGGTAATAGGACCGGGAGATGATTGCCACGATCCATTTGTCCCAGCGGTGGGGAGTGATTATTCGCACATCTACGCCGCTCTTTGCCGCCAATGTCAGGGCGGAAAGTAGGTTGTCGTCTATCACCAGGTAGGGGGTATTGATATAGACATAGTCTTTTGCTTTGTTGATGATCTGTATGTAGACATGCTCGCCGACATTTTCGCCGTCTATGGGACTGTCCGCGTAGGGCTGGACAAAACCGTCGGATTCAACAGTACAGGGGCTGCCTTTCCAGGGATAAAAGGAATTGTAATTATCCTTTTCATCCCCCTTTAGACTCCACATCTGGAGGAAAACAAGGGTCAGCGACCAGGCTCCTTCGCCTGTAAGCATAATTGCCGCGTCCTTCCAGTGGCCAAAGCGGGAAACGGCATTGATATATTCATCCGCCAGATTAAGGCCGCCGGTAAAGGCAACCTTGCCGTCGATGGAAAGTATCTTCCGGTGATCCCTGTTGTTTTGCAGGGACGAAAAAATAGGCTTGAAGGGGTTAAAGACAAAGCACTTTATCCCTTTCTGTTCAAGATGTTTATGATAATCCGAAGGAAGGGACATAAAGCAGCCAAGATCGTCGTACATGAGTCTGACATCAAGCCCCTCCCGCGCCTTCCGCTCAAGAATGAACATGATTGGGTCCAGCATGGCGCCGTGCCTCAAAATAAAATATTCCAAAAAGATATAATGCTCCGCTTTTTCCAGCTCCGAAAGCACCCGGCGAAAGAAGGATTCGCCTGAAGGAAAGTATTCGGTTCCGGTATGCGTGTAAACGGGGAACCCCGCGTATTTCTGAAGGTAATTGGCCTGGGGTAAAAATTCAGGGAAGGCTTCGGCCAGTACGGGAAGACTGTTGCCGGGAAGATAAAAAGAATTCCGGCATTCGGCGGCGGTTTTTTCAATAACCCGTCTGAGCTTCCGCGGGTTTGACTGGGTATAGAAAAGAATATACAGGATGCCCCCAAAGATGGGGAAAAGCATAATAATGAAAATCCAGGTCAGCTTGTATGCGGCTTTTTCGCGCTTGTTAAGAACGTGGATACAAACCACGATACTTAGAATATTAAAGACCCAGTTGACATAATGGAAATACATGCTGGAACCGGCAATAAGAAAAGTAATAAATACAATCTGAACAAGGAGCAGGATAATGACGAAAAATCTTCTTCGGAATACAACCCGCACCCATTTTTTCTTCATATTATTATTATAATAGAATAGATTTTAAAAAACAGGCCGGGAAGCGGCGCGCGTATTTTGTCAGGCCGGCCAGGGGCCCGCGCCGAGGCGGAGGAGCCGCAGATCGCCGCCGGAAAGATCCAGAACCGTGGAAAAAATACGCTCCCGGTCTTCGCCGCCGTCAAGGATAATATCGACTCCCTCAATATCTTCAAGTTCCCAGCCGGCTTCAAAAAGATCCTCCTCGGGAATTGGGGGAAGCTCCGCGTCTCCTTCAGCGGTTCCCGATATCTCCCGTTCCGCGTTTTGTACCATACTACGTTTCGCGGTTATTGAGTAAAGGGGACTGCCCAGAGTTTCAATCAGCTTCAAAGGGACAGGGTGATCCGGAATACGGACACCCGCTTCCCTGCGGCGTATGTCCAGAGATTTTTCCGTACCCGGCAGAGTTTTCAAAATGAACACATAGGGCCCCGGCGAAAGGCGCTTAATCAGGCGGAAACGGCTGTTGTCAATACTGCAGAGTTCTCCGAACTGCGCAATGCCCGAGCAGAGGAGGGTGAAATGCCGTTCGTCCCGTTCACCGGAAAGGGACTTGAGTTTTTTTATGCCCGGAGGCGAATTCAGCGAGCAGGCCAAAGTCCAGCTTGTATCGGTAGGCAGGGCGGCAAGCCCGCCCCCGTCCAGGACCCGCGCGGCCCTGGCCAAAATCCTGTCGTCTATATTCGTGGGAACAACGTACTCAATCACACCTTTTTCCTGTTTGCTGCAAAGGCCGGTTAATTTCCGGCAGCTCCGTTAGGCGCACTGAAAAACGCCTGATGCGTTTTCGGTGTTTTCCCCGGCAAGTTTCTCAGGGAACCCAAATCAATTTGTCGGGAGCGGATTCGTTCATAAAGATTTTCCGGTAACGGCCCGAATGTTCAACCCCGGGATTTTCGGGGAAATAGGTTTTCCGGAAGTACCACACTACATCGGCCATGTTCGCCGCCGAATTGGAAGGGACATAACGGAACCAGATTTCTTCATCCTCAAGAATTTTTTTGATCGCCGGATCGGTCATAAGTTCCGGATCGGTCAGCCGGCGGATCTCGCTCCGCAGGCCGCCGTAATGAGTCTGCCCCACCGTAAGCATCCTGAGGTGATCATGATCATCCATCCGGTAGATTTCGTAGATTCCCGCAACCGCCGGGACTTTGGCATTTATTGCCCAACGATCCGCAATGGCAAGGGAAGACCAGGTTATAAAATAGTGAACATCTTTACCCTTTTCCTGAGCCTTAATTCCGTAATCCATTTGTTAATTATATCATGGCGGTGTTATATTTTCCATATAGCGGAAACAGAGAAAGGTATAAAAATTCATACAATATATGATAATCCGGCCCGCTTTTCATGGAAAAGATGACCTAATTTGTTATATAGCAAGGAATTACGGCCCGGAAGCTCAAAGGCAAAAACTTGGCACGAAAACTGCTTATATATAGCTGCCTGTCATTCATTGATGCGCGGAGGATCTTATGGGTACGAAAAAAAATCAGGGTTGTGAAAATGGGGAAAATATTCTTCAGACCTATTTTAACCAGATTAAGGCTTTTCATCTTTTGAATTTTGACGAAGAACTTGAATTAGCCCGACGCATTCAAACAGGAGATTCGGCGGCCCTGCATGAGCTTATCAATGCCAATCTCAGACTGGTAGTAAAAATTGCCCGTCACTTTGCCATTCCGGATTCTTCTTTTATGGACATTATACAGGAGGGTAATCTTGGCCTCATTCATGCGGCGGAGAAATACGATCCTTCAAAGAAGGTCCGGTTCTGTACCTATGCCAATTGGTGGATACGTCAGTTTATCAGCCGTTACCTTGTCAACAAGAATCGCGTTGTCCGTCTTCCCCACCGCAAGGAGGAGCTTCTTCGGAAAATACGGTACACCTATCATTCTTTAAGCCAGGCCCTCATGCACCAACCGAGGTCCGAAGAAATAGCGGAAGAACTGGGAATTTCCTCCCGGGATGTTGATTATATTGTTAATATCAGTTCCGGCCCGCTGCCCCTTGAAAACGACACATGGGATGAAGATACCGCTGTCATAAGATTCCATGAAGATTATACCTACAGTCCCGAACAGATCCTTTTCAGGAAATTCTCGCGGGAAGGCACCATGCGCGCCCTGGACAAGCTTAAGGACAAGGAAAAGCGTGTCCTTATCTATCGTTATCAGCTTGACGGTTCCGGGCCCCACACCCTGAAAAAAATCGGCGACGCAATGGGAATTTCCCCGGAAACCGTACGCCAGATAGAGTTAAAGGCAATCAAGAAGATTCGCGGGCAGGCGCAGGAACTAAAAGATGAGGTATACCCGGAAGCGATCTAGCGGCCTCATTGTTTAAGCTTTTTTGTCCACTGCCGAAGTTCGTAGGCGGCCCAGTGGATGATAAGAAGGCGGAGGCGGTCGTGGGCGCTAAGCTCGTCGTCCAGCACCGCTTCGGAAAGGACTACCTGGACAACGACATGTTCCGGATCGTCGGGGAGTTCCAAAATCCAGCGGGAAAGGAGCGCGCCCTTCTTTTCGCGGGCGTAGGCGGACGCGGCGGCCTGAAAGTTTTTGGCGTGTTTGGCAATAAGGGCGAATTCCGTATTCTTGTGGCTTCTGCGGCGTCCGCCGAGATTTGAATTGTAGAATTCAAAAGCGGCCTCGGCCTCGTCCAGGGCGAGGGTGGCGGCCAGGGAAGGGTCTTCGATAAATTTAACCAGGATGGGGTAAAACTGGTTCTGGGTGTCCAGAATGGCGGACATGGCAAGGACTACCGCATCCCGAAGGTAGGGCGGCGGGTCCGCCACCCGGAGAATGTCCAGCAGCACCGAAAGCGAATTGGAAGAAGCGTAGATACCGAATGCCTCCACCCCCATGATCCTGAGCCGGGGGTTTTTCGTCTTGAGGATTATCTTCTCGATGTGCGGCCGGAAGGCTTCGTCCCCCAGTTTTGCGAGGGCGATGATCGCCTCCCCGGCGAGCATGTAGTCCGTTGAGGAAGCAAGCTCCCGCAGCAGGGGGGTGGCGGCAAAGCAGCCGTGGTTTCCCAGGATGCGGGCGGAAATATAGGCCGTGGTAAAGGGGTTGTTGATGATGTCGTCCATCAGCGCCCGTTCCGCGTCTTCGTTCAGGGTTTTCAGGCTCTCCATTGCCCGCAGCGATTCAAGGCGCGTCGCAAGCCGGGGGGATCGCGCCCGCTCCAGCAGCCCCTTGATTGCCAGTCTGGAAGGCGTGTCGTGGAGCGCCCCGAGAAGTATTTCCTCCTCATGAGAATCCCTGGTCTTGTTGAGTTTGTCCAGCAGCGAAATAGCCCGGAGATCGCGGATCGAAAAAATTACTTCCAGGGCGCTTGTGAAGGAAAGCGCCCCCAGGGGCTTGAGCTTTCTCTGTAAAATCAGGGCAGTTACGGTAAGGAGGATCATCAGGCTGAAGAGGATTTTGAAGGCAATGAAATGGGAAACGCCGAGTCCCGCAAGGAGATCAAGCAGAAGCCCGGCAAAAAAGGAACCCCCCGCGCCGGCGACTCCGAAAATCATGAAGTACACTATCCCCATGTCCAGCATCTTTCCGGCGGGGACAAGCCCCATAAAATAGGTTTGGGCTATATTTTCGGCGCCGTAGAAACCGAAGTTAATCATAAAGAAAAGCAGCGAAAGAAAAAGAATCGCGGTGGTCAGGCTGCCGACGGCCCCGGCGGGGAAGAAAATGACGGGCAGCATGCTGACAAGGCCGAGAATTACCGCGACGATGAAGAGCGGTTTTGCGCCGACCCGGTCAACAAGGAATTTGATAAAAAGCCCTGTCATAAGGTAGCCCAGGCCGCCGAAGACCGTGTAGAGCGAAACCATGCCGTCGTTGTGGCCGAAAACCTCACGGGCATAGACAACGATAAACGCGCGGGCAACGCCGGAGGCCAGGGCAACCAGAAAGAAGATCACCATAAAGAGCCGCAGGCCCGGCTGGACAAGGGCCTCCCTGAAAACCGCGATCAGTTTGACTTTCTTTTCCTCTTCCTCGCCGGGAGGTTCGGGGACTCTTTTTATCAGGACGCCGCTTGCGATGCCAAAGGCTATGCCCGTGCCCATAATGACGGAGTAGAGGTACATGGGCGGTTCCCGTCCGAGAACGATGGCCACGAAAAAGCTGCCGAACATAGTGACGGCGCTGTTTACAATCTGGGTCTGGGTAAGGTAACTGCCCCGGTCGGGGCCGTACGCAAGTTCGCTCAGGACAGGATTGTTGCCGACCATTCCGAGGCCGCGGAAAAAATGAAAGGCGGCGACTCCCAGCAGAACAAGCAAAAGGGCAATATCCCGGCGGCCCGAATAATCGGCAAAAGGCGCGGCAACTACAAGGGTCATGCAGATTGCGCGTCCCGTCCAGGCAAAGCTGAAAACCCCGATTATCGAAAAACGTTTTGAGAGGATTTTTCCCAGCGGAAGGTAAAAGTAGGAAATATAGACCATAGCGCTGATAAGGCCGATATAGGTTGAAGAAGCGCCAAGCCGCAGGGAAAAAAGGGTGATAATGCTTCCTACCAGAAGATTCCAGGAAAGGGCGTTAAAAATATTAAAAATATTGTATACGTCCCTGGCCTTGGCAAGGCGGTAAGGCGATAAAGATGAAGCCATAGATCAATTATTATCCACATAAAGAATACATGCAAGGTAAGATTTTATACCCCAAGGCATTGCCTGCCCGGCTCCTATGAAAGATATGCAAGGTAATATATCTACCCCAAGGGTAGGAATAAAATTAATCGCCTCCA
>JAISAK010000188.1 GCA_031266695.1 Treponema sp. | reverse complement strand
AACCCGCTTGCGCGGGGGAGCTTTAGGGCGAATTTTTTATCAATACATAAATTGCGGGGTATGAAACCGCGCAGTATTGATAATTTCCTATCCAACGACAGATTTTTCGAAGAAAAATCTGATACCTCGCCCTTCAGGGCGGGGTAGTTCATTTCCGGCCCTTCTCCGAAGGCTTCAAAGACATATAAGAAATTTACCGCAAAGTCGCAGAAGTCGAAGTAAAGAGGGAAAAAAAAGAAAAACCACGGAGATATGATGTTGTACCCCGGGGCAAAGCCTTGGAATATGACATCTTATCTTGCATGCCTTTTTAGCCGGTTCTTGACACTTCGGCGTCTTTTTCCCATGATATTCCGGGTATGGATGATCCCGGATTAACCAGACCTTATCTGGAAAGTTTAAGTACCGACGAACTGGTAAAACTGGCGGACCGCTTCGGCGTTGATATTCCCTTCGGGCTGGAAAGAATTTTCATCATCGAGGAGCTGCTGGATCTTGCCCTGGGTGATGAGTTCGAATCCCGGGAGGATGAGGAAGAGAACATTCCCCACGCGGATTTTCTGGAAGCCGCCTCCCTGCCCAGGCAGTATTACATCTCATTCATAGAAGTCCTTATCAGGGATCCGCTTTGGGCCTTTGTTTTTTGGGAAATAAAGGGGCACGACAAGGAAATCCATGAAAGGGCCGGCGATTTTGGGGGCTACTTTCTGCAGGTTGTTCCCGTCAACGGGAAGGCCCCCGCAAACGAGGAAGATTCCTTTACCGTGCCGGTAGGAATCGACGATACCGCCTGGTACCTGGGCTTTCCCCCCGCGGAAGGAAGCTACCAGGTAGGCCTTTGCGCCCTTCACGGAGATGAAAAAAATGTTCTTACCGTTTCCCGTCCCTTCAGGCTGCCCCGTCTTCTCGAATCGCCCGTCCGTCATTCCCTGTCCGGGCCCGCGGCGCCGGAAAGCTTTCGGACGGCCGCCGCGGGTATGAGGGATATACAGCCGGTATACCGGAATCCCCTGGCGTGTTTATCCGGCGCGAAGGATTTTGCGATTATACGAAGCGCGGATCGCGTATCCCGTGTAAAGGGTATATCCGATTGACGGATACACGGCCCGGCAGGTAGAAATTATGGAAGTCCAAAAAGTTATTTCCCTGGTGCTTAACGCACATCTTCCTTTTGTTCACACGGGCGACGACTGCCTCTGTCCTTCCGTCGAGGAAGGATGGTTTTTTGAAGCCCTCTCCGAAACCTATCTTCCCCTGCTTCGGGTTTTTGACCGCCTGGAGGGAGACCATATACCTTTCCGTCTCGGCATTTCCCTTTCGCCCCTGCTCTGTCAGATGCTTGGCGACGAGGCGCTGCTGAAAAAATACCTTGCCCATATCGACAGGCAGATTGAATTCGGCCGGCTCGAGATGGAACGGACCGCTACGCAGGGCGGGCTTGCGGCCCTGGCAAAGATGTATTTTGACAGGGCCCTGGAAACAAGAATCGCCTTTACCGGGCGTTACGAAATGAATATCCTCAAAGCCTTTGGCTATTACCAGCGGAAAGGGAAGATTGAACTCCTCGCCACCTCGGCGAGTCACGCCTTTTTGCCTTTTTTGAGCCCCTATCCGGAAGCGATTCAGGCCCAAATGGAGGTGGCCATCGCGTCGTACCGCCAATGTTTCGGCAGGCATACCCAGGGTTTCTGGCTGCCCGAACTTGGCTGGGCCGGGGATATTGAAAAATATCTCCGGCATTACAATTTTGGCTATACCATTGTCGACACCCACGGTCTTGTGTTCGGAAACCCCTGTCCTTCCCGGGGCAGCTTTTATCCGGTAAAAACCCCCCAGGGCATTTTTATTCTCGGCAGGGATTTTTACGCGGTCCGGGACATAGCCCGCGCCGCCGGGGACGGCGTTTACCGCGAAAACAACCGGGACGCGGGGTATGAGCTTCTTCCCGGGGAACTCGGCCCCTTTCTCAGTCCCAACGGCATGCGGATGCGGACCGGCTTCAAGTACTGGCGTTCAATGGTTCATCGCGGGCAGAACCTGATCTACGATCCCGCCGCCGCTTCGGACAAGGCAAAGGATCAGGCCCGGGCCTTTCTTGATTCCCAAAGCAGCCGCCTTGGCGAGGCGGCGAAATACATGAAAGAATCCCCCCTCAGCCTCTGCGCCTTTGACGCCGACAGCTTTGGGCGTTACTGGTACGAAGGCGTTCAATTCCTTGAAGCCCTCTTCCGCCTGAGCTCCGGCCGCCGGGAAATCCGCTTTATGACTCCCTCGGAATACCTCTACAAGCAGGACCTTGCCGGCTTTGAAATATCAACGCCGGAGTTTTCTTCCTGGGGATACAACGGCTATGCCGAGACCTGGCTTGACGCCTCAAACGACTGGATGTACCGGCATCTTGTCCGCTCCATTGACCGTATGACGGAAATGGCGGAACGCTTCCCCGACGATTCGGGTCTTAAGGAACGATCCCTGAATCAGGCCGCCCGGGAGATTCTTCTTGTGCAGTCCTCCGACTGGTCAAGGATGCTCTACAACCAGGACTCAACCGAATACGCCCGCAATCAAATCGAAGGCTCCCTGCGCAATTTTACCACCATTTACGAAGCCCTGGGCAGCAATTACATCAGTACCGAATGGCTG
>JAISAK010000171.1 GCA_031266695.1 Treponema sp. | reverse complement strand
GGGCTCATTTTTTTGTTGACAGGCCGGTAGTTCCGGAGTATGATAATAACCGGTTTTTATAAATCGTTATACAAATCAAGTTGGAGGAATTTATGAAGAAACAGAAGAAAATTCTGGCGGCGCTTTTTGCGGCCACGCTGTTTTTGGGAACGGCGCTTTCAGTCTTTGCCGGGGGCGGCAAACAGCAGGGCGGGGAACAGATTACCATAGGCCTGGCGCTTTCCGGCATTCAGGTTAACTCGATCTTTATCGACATGCGCCGCGCCATAGAGGAAAAATGCGAAAAAGAAGGCTACCGGCTGATTACCGCCGACCTCCTGGAAAACGGCCCGTCAAAAATGATTACCTTTCTGGAGACCTGCCTTGCCGCCAAGGCCAGGGTCGTCGTTTATCAGAACATAGCGGAGGACGCTTACGCCGACCAGTTGAATCAGTTAAAAGCCCAGGGCTGCATCCTGGGTTCCTACGACAATCCCACCAAGATAGCCCAGTATACAAGCCAGGCCTCCAACTACGAACTTGGCAGGACTATCGGCCGCGAAGCCGGTAAGTGGGCGAAGGCCAATCCGGGCAGCAAGAAAGCGGCGATCTGCGCCTATTCCCTTCTGGACTTCCTGGTGGAACGCACTCGCGGCATAAGAGACGGCTTTAAGGAAGCCTGCCCGGAAGGCCAAATCGTTTTCGAGATTGACGCTGGTTTCGTTCAGCAGGGCGTAGCGGCGGGGGAGGCATTAATCCAGGCCCACCCGGATATTCAGGTGGTAATGGGTATCAACGACTCAGGCCCCGTGGGTGTATTTGAAGCCTTCAAAGCCGCCGGCTGGAATTTCCAGAATCACCCTATAGCGCTCTTCGGCTGCGACGCCAGTGAAGACGCTATGCGGGCCCTTCGTGAGAACGATATGTTCAAGGCAACGATCTACCTTGACGTAGTCAATCAGGTTATTCAGTTGTACGACCGTTGTCTGGAAATGGCCCTTACCGGCAAGTTCGATCCCTCCAACGCAAACGTGTACTTCCCCATGCAGCCGGTGTATCTGGAAAACGCGGGCATAGTAGGAACGCGGCTTTAATTTTATTCGTGCCAGGGGTTTACTACCCCGCTCTTTGGGGCGGGTAAAAAGCATTAAACTCCTGGGCGCGGCTGCCTTTCGAGCATCATACCCCGCTCTTCAGGGCGGTTTTGAATTTAAAGGGACCGGAAAAGGATCCCTGAAAAAAGGAATTTAATGGTCGAAAACATACTACTTGAGCTGCGGCATATTTCCAGACAATATCCCGGCGTCCTGGCGCTTAATGATGTGTCGGTAAGTTTCCGCAAGGGCGAGGTTCATGCGCTGGTTGGGGAAAACGGCGCCGGAAAGTCTACCTTGATTAAGGTGCTTTCAGGCGCCGTAAGCCCCGATAAGGGCGAAATCGTTCTTGACGGCATAACCTATACCGCCATGACGCCGCATCTTTCGCAGGCCCTCGGGATTGCCGTCATTTACCAGGAATTCAACCTCTTGCCCTCCCTGAGCATAGCGGAAAATGTCTTTGTGGGGAATATGCCGGGTAACCGGGTTTTTACCGACCTGAAAACGGCGGAGCTGAAAACCGCCGAAATTTTCAAGCGGATGAAGATCAACATCAACCCGAAAGCCGAGCTTCGTACCCTTTCCGTGGCCTATAAACAGATGGTGGAAATCGCAAAGGCGCTGTCCAAAAACGTGCGTGTCCTTGTCATGGACGAGCCGACCGCGCCGCTTACCACAAACGAGACCGACATACTGCTGGAAATAGTTGGCACATTGCGGAGCGAGGGCGTTACCGTCATTTTTATTACCCACCGGCTGCCGGAGGTTTTCCGCGTGGCGGATCGGGTAACGGTTATGCGTGACGGCTGCTTTGTGCAGAACAGCAATACCGGGGACCTGAGCCCGGACGAACTGATCCAGGCAATGGTGGGCAGGAAGATCAACGACGCCTATCCGGCGCGTAATGCCGTTATAGGGCAGCCTGTTTTGGAGGCTGCCGGCATAAAAGGCCCCGGCGTGGAGGGCGTTTCTTTTACCCTGCGCGCGGGGGAGATACTGGGTTTTGCGGGCCTCGTGGGGGCGGGCCGCACGGAAACAATGCGTTTCCTTTTTGGCGCGGATCCCAAAAAAGGCGGAACCGTCAAATTGAAGGGCAGGGAAGTGCAGATAAAAACCCCCCGTGATTCTGTAACGCAGGGAATTGGCCTGATACCCGAAGACCGCAAACTGCACGGTGTGGTGCTGGGTTTTCCCGTCCGCTGGAACATATCCCTTACCATTCTGCGGGCCCTGTCGAGGTTTTCGTTTTTGAATCTTGCCCGTGAAAAAAATATAGCCGACGATCTGAAGGCATTACTTGATATAAAAACGCCTTCCATCATGCAGTTGACGAGGAACCTTTCCGGCGGCAACCAGCAAAAGGTGGTGCTTGCCAAGTGGCTTGCCGCGGACTGCGATGTCCTTATTTTTGACGAACCCACCCGGGGCATAGACGTGGGGGCCCGTTACGAAATCTACAAACTGATGAATGAACTATGCGCGCGGGGCAAGGCCATTATCATGATATCTTCCGACATGGAAGAACTTTTGGGGATGTCCGACCGGATCATTGTGCTTTGTGAAGGCCGCCAGATGGGGGAGTTACAAAGCAATGAGTTTTCCCAGGAGAGGGTTTTGCGCCTGGCCTCCGGGCAAGTATGAGGAGAAACAGATGAATAACATCGTTGCGAAACTACAGAATCAGGCCGTATGGCTTATGCTGGCCGGCGTTGTAATTGTTTTTGCGCTGGGGATCCCCAATTTTGCCAGTTCCGGTAACTTTATAACCATACTGAGGCAGGTGTCCAACATAGGCATCCTTGCGGTAGGTATGACTTTTGTGTTGATTGCCGGCGGCATAGACCTTTCCATAGGCAGCCTTATACCCTTATCCGCCGTAACGGCGGCATTGCTTATGACAACGACTGAGGCGGGCCTCGGCCTTAACCCCGTTGTCGCGTGTCTTGCGGGTATCCTGGTGGGCGCTGTAGTTGGCCTTGTAAACGGCGTGTTTATCACCTATACCAGAATGCCTCCCCTCATTATGACCCTGGGCATGAGTTACGTATGCCGCGGAATGGGATTTATCATTACCAAGGGTTACCCTGTTTACGGCCTGCCTCCCAGCATCAAGATTCTTGGGCAGGGCTATATCTGGAAGGTGGTGCCCGTCTGCGTTCTTATCATGGTTGCCGTCATTGTAATCGGCGCTGTCATAATGAACAGAACACAGCTGGGCAGGCAGTTTTACGCCATTGGCGGTAACGAAGAAGCGGCGCGGCTTTCCGGTATCAACGTTAAAAAAGTGCGCCTTGTCTCTTACGTAATCTGCGGGATATTGGCATCGGTTTCCGGCATAGTGATGATGAGCCGTATTAACTCCGGCCAGCCCCTTTCCGGCAACGGCATGGAGATGGATGCCCTGATTGC
>JAISAK010000306.1 GCA_031266695.1 Treponema sp. | reverse complement strand
AACCAGAGGTTTGGCGAACCGGAGGTTCAAAGTCTGCTTCGCCGGGGAATTCCAGAGTCGTTCACGGCGGCTTTTGCGCTCCCACGGGGGAAGTCATGCGCTTCATTAGTAGCACCAGGGGCAGAGCCTATAACCTTGAAAGTCTTTTTTATGATGTGGAAGAAGCCAAGGCAGGCAAAGCCAAGGGGGTACAACATCATATCTTGAATATCTTTTTAATGGATAAAGAAGATGCCGAGGTATGAAGATTGGATTAGGCAAAGAAGCATACCTGAGGAGCACGGCAAGTCCAGACTGGCTAAAGCATTTGAGACAGCGGCCTCCATGTCACCAAGTTTCATATCTCGGCTTCTTCCCTATTGTAAAAAAGACATACAAGAAAAGAACTCGTACCCCCTTGTGCCACGAATGAAAGGAATATCTTCCCCTTCCGGGCCGCCAAAGCCGCCATGAACGACTCTGGAATTCCCCGCCTGTGAAGGCGGACTCTACAGGTAAGTGAATGGCAGCTTTAGCGCTCCGGAAGGGGAGGCTGTTGATTTCATTTTCTGCCGCTTGGGGTATGAAATATTACCTTGTATGTATTTTGCGTCAACTTGCTTAACCCCAAAAAATTTGATACATTCAAGGTAAGAGGTAACGAGATGACCGCCAAAGTCAAACCCGTCCAGCCCACGTAGATAAAGGACAAAAAAATCGCCCGTGAAGTCATTGAACAGATCCGCAAACCAATACCGGCCTCGGTGTATAAGCGGCATGAAAAAAAAGCCGCCTACATTGACAAGTTTTTCAAATAGGCCGTTATGCAGAGGGGAACCTTCGGTGCGGGTCCGCGTCAGGAATTTGCCAAAACCAGCCGCCCCGGTGAATTTAAACTGGAACTCTTTACTCCCCAAAAATCTTGTACCGATTTTCAATGCGCGGTTGCCGAATACAACGATTATCTGGCAAATGACGCCCTGCGTTCTATACATGACCATATAGCCCTTACCTGGCTCCTTACCGAACGGTCTACCGGCAAAATCGCCGCCTATATGTCCCTTATCATGGATGCAATAAAATTGTCCTTTACCGAGAAGGAACTCCACAATCTCAACTACCCGTTCAAAACCATACCGGCCATGAAAATCGCCAAGCTGGCGGTTGACCGTAGTTTTTCAGGAAAATACAAGGGCATTGGAACTTTTATGGTTGACAGCGCGGGGCGTCTTGCGTGGGCCTGTAATACAGCCTATTGCGCCGCCCGGTTCCTCACTGTAGACGCCGACACAGAGCATGACGAAGGCGTTCTGGCTTTTTATGAAAAAAATGGCTTTATCCGGAACGCCGAGCTTTTCAACAAAAACCGTAAGACAATCAGCATGAGGAAAGATATTTTTTCATTTTGAAGGTAAAAACCGGCCCATGAATTTGGAAATTGTCGCCGCGGATCCGGCGGGGAACATAACGATTTTTGTGCTTGCCGCGGAGGGCCGCGGAGCCGCGGAATTCTGTTCCGCGAAAGACGAAGAGCCCTGCCCGCCCGCCCGGCGGGCCGCCATCGCGAAGGCTCTGCTGGCGGACCTTTCCCTTGGAGCCGAGCAGGTCGGTTTTGTGATTCCGGCAAAACCCCATACGCTTCGCTGGAAGCAAACAAAATCGGGCGGGGGCGCGGCGGAGGGTCTCTGGCGGCTTGAGATGATGGGCGGCGAATTCTGCGGGAACGCGGCGCGGAGCTTCGGCCTTTTTGTCGCCCGCGAGACCGGCCTTGCGGGCAAAGGTACGGTGACGATAGGGATCAGCGGCGCCGCGGAACCCCTGGCCGTACACGTCGATACCGAAACGGGAAGCGCCGCCGCGGAGATGCCCCTGCCCCTCGCGGAAGAGACCCTTGAATACGAAGGCCGCCCGCTGCCGGTTTATGTGTTTGAAGGCATTACCCATGTGATAGCGGAGGGCTTTGAAGCGGATGAATCGCTGACCCGCGCCCTGCTGCGTTTGTACAGGCCCGCGGCGGGCCAGCCGCCGCCCGCGGCCTTCGGCGTAATGTTCTACGACGCGGCGCGCCGTTTTATGAAGCCCGCCGTTTATGTGGCCGCCACCGATTCCCTGGTCTTTGAATCAAGCTGCGGCTCGGGCTCCGCCGCGCTCGGAGTTTGGCTGGCCCGCGCCGGGGAAGAAAGTTTTGAAATAAGCCAGCCCGGCGGCGTAATTGAAGTTACAACGGTAAAACGCGGCGGAGAAATCAGGCGCGTCACCATAGGCGGCAAGGTCGGCCTGAGCGGGCGTCTGTCTTTTGCCGCTAGGGGTACAGCCTGAAGCCGAGTGAAAAGATAAAGCCCGTGCCCGCCCGGTAAACCGCGTTATCAAGGGGTTCGTAGTCGCCCTCTTCGCCGATGCCGGCGGCGCCGTTAATCGTAAAACGGGTAATCACCAGGCCGGCTTCCGCGTAAAAAGCAAGAGGGATGCCGCGGGTTTTAAGGCTGTAGGCGCCGCCCAGTTTTATTACGCTGTCCCACTGATACACGCCGTCCATCAGAAAATACTTGGTAGAATCATCATCCTTGACGATCTTGTCGTAAAGGGAAGAGCCGTCAACCCTGCCGTAGCCGTAATCCACGCCGTGGCGGATCATCTGATACTGAATATGCGCCTTTAATTCGGGAAGGATCATTGAATCAAGGCGGACAAGGAATTCATCGCTGTTCGGAGGCAGGTAGAAACCGAGGGATTCGCCGTTGTTGAGGTAGGCGGTGTCCGTTGGAACCCGGTTCCAGGGCGTTTCCGTGTATTCATGGGTATAGCAGTAAGGCTCGACTTTGGTATAACGCAGGGTCAGCGCGGCAAAGGGCAGCCATTTGATATTTGCCTTGACGCCGCCCTGATAGGCGTACATCTGCCTGTCCAGATGAAGAAAGGGCCCGTGGCTGAGGTTTATTTCATCAACATACAGGGAACCCCAAATTTTCGCGATGCCGGGAAGCCTGAATTCCAAATCGGCAAAGAGGGCAAGATTGTCAAAATCGCCTACATTGTTCTGATAAAAGAAGTTGCTGTTTATGGGGAAGATGTAACCCAGGTCAAGGCGTTTGGGCCAGACCGTCGCGCTGCCGAAGTCAAAGTGGAAATGCTTTCCCGTGTCAAGCTCGACATGGGCAAGAGAAAAAAGATTCTGGTAAGGGTCGGCGTCTTCCCACTGATTTGCGCCCTTGAGGTATTCCAGGGCGCCGGTAAGAAAGGAGAAGCGCAGCCAGTTTATGGGAACGGCGGTTCCTTCAAAGGCCATGAAGGGACGCGCCCGGGAATTCATGAACAGGCTTGTGCCGTTTGATTCGGGCCCCCAGTCGCGGCGCATTCTGCCGAAGCGAAGGGTCATCCGGTTCTCAAAAAGGCTGGCGTTCAACTCGGAGAGCAGTTCGTATCCAAAGGCAAATTCATCCGGCCATTCATGGTATCCCCCAAGATCCGCGGGGGGCATCACCGCCGCTTCCCAGGGTTTGGTAAAGGTATAGGGAAAATAAGCGGGGATATCGTACACCGGCGAAGTTTCCGGATCGGGAATATCATAGTAATAGGTATGGCCTTCGCTGTTGGGGTTGCCGTCGTAGGGGCCGTATTTGGGATCCACATAGAGAGCGTTAGGACGCTGCCCCAACTCTTCCCGGTCAATGCTGAGAAATCCGCCGTAGGCATCGAAATTCCAGGAAAAGTGTTCCCCCATATCGCCGGTAAGATAGAGGTTCAGCATGTTTACGCTTGCGATTGCCGGGTTGGGAGCCCTGACGGCAAAAACGCTGTCCCAGCCAATGCCGGTTTCAACGGAAAAACGGTGTCCCTCCAGGGCGTTTTCGCTGCGGTACCTTCCCCGCCGAAGGTCAAGGCTTTCTTTTCGTTCAAAGGAGGCAAGGATATTCGATACGATGGCATATTCCGTGGGATTTAGGGTTCCGGCGGGAACGTCCAGAATCTCCCCAAGCTTTTTCCTGATTGTATATTCCGACCAGGGTTTTGCCGAAGGCGGCGGCGTGGTAATACCTTTAAGGACGGCAAGATCGATTACATTATAAGCGTCATGATCCAGGGAAACGGAGTTAAATTGCTGCGCGCCGAGAAAGGAAGCCGAAATCAGCAGAAAAAAGAAAAAAAACTTTTGCTTCGTCATAGTATTATATTAACCGGGTTTGCCCCTTCTTACAACACTTTTGCCGGAACACTAGGAGCCTGTTGTACTTGTAGGTTTTTGCGTCACTTTGTGCCGCAAAAACCACAATTAATGGGCTCCTGCGAACCTTCGGTTCGACGCAGTTTGCAGGGTAAAAAATCGCTTAATCGGCGATTTTTTGGGGTTTAAGCGCGAAGCGCAACAAACTGCTATACAAGCTCGTATCCGGCTTCCTCGACCGCCGCTTTCATCACGCCCAGGCTGACCGAATCGCCGTGTTCCACCACGGCGTTTTTGTC
>JAISAK010000116.1 GCA_031266695.1 Treponema sp. | reverse complement strand
TGATCTCCACATTGCCGGTAGAGGCCGCGTCGGTGGCGTAAACCACGCCGACTTCCGCGCTGGCGGCGCCCACCCAGTTCAGCACCTCGGTAACATTGGTTCCCAGGCTGGCCCCGGTTTTTACCGCGTCCCAGATGCCAAGGCTTGTGAAGATCTCCTGCGCGTACTGGCCTGCGGGTACGCTGGCGGGGTCTCCCAGGGCGATCATTTTCGCGGCGGTAATATTCTGAAAGCCCGTTACGGCGGTACTTGCGCCGGCGGTCTTAATCAGGACAATCTTGTTTTCCAGAAGCGGCTTTACCGCTTCCGCGGCTATGTGGCCGCTTTTTACCAGGTTGTCCATCTGGGTAGTAGCCGCAGACATGAACACATCCGCCGCAAGGCCCTGCTCAATCTGGGTTTGGAGCCTGCCGGAGCTGTCGAAGGTGCCCTCTACGGTAATCCAGGGATACTTTGCCTGAAACTGGGGAATAATTTCCTCCTCGCAGGCGTTCCGCAGACTGGCCGCGGCGGCTATCAGGATGGTAACCGGCGGATTGGAAGGGGCGGCCTCTTCTTTTTTGGCCCCCGCAAAGAGCTCTGTCCCCGCAAACAGAATCAGAAGCAGGGCCGCGAAAAGAATTTTGCCAAACTTTTCGATACTTTTAGTCGTCATTTTGTCTTTCTCCTCTTTCAAACTAAAATAAACATAACTATACTATATATAACTATATTCAAGTATATATGTCAACACGTTTTGTTTTACCATGTTTTCTTTGTTTTTATTGTGTTTATATCGGTCTATAAAAATATTCCGATTGAAGTTTGTTCCAAAATAAAATATAATGTTTCTATGGAATTGCCCCTTTTGACCGCGGAGGATGTGGCACAACAACTTCGAATTAAAAAATACACCGTTTATGAGCTCATCAAGCGGGGAGAACTGCCTTCGTCCAAAGTCGGCAAGCAGGTACGGGTATCCCAGGAAGACATTGCCTACTACCTTAAAGCCGGCAAAACCGTAAACCGCCCTTCGGGAGACCCGGACAGAGCCGCGCCGGAACGCTTTCCCGCGGAACATGCCCGGGCCGCGGACCAGGGAAGAGAAGCGGAGATTGTCCTTTGCGGCCAGGACGCCTGTCTGGATCTGCTTCTGGCCCAGGTGGTGCGAACCGGGGAGCCGGCGCTCCGTTCCTTCATGGGCTGCTACAACGGCCTTATCGCCCTTTACAGGGGCAAGGTAAGCATGGCCGGCGCCCACCTCTGGGACAGTGAAACCGGCGCCTACAATTACCCCTTCATTCGCCGCCTTCTTCCGGGCCTCCCCGTGGGAGTACTCCGGCTGGGAGGACGCATGCAGGGATTCTATGTAAGAAAGGGGAATCCCCTGAAGATTCAGGACTGGAAGGATCTGTCCCGGCCGGAGCTTGTCATGATAAACAGGGAACGGGGCTGCGGAACCAGGATTCTGCTGGATCAAAAACTGCGGCAGCTCGGAATTGATGCCGCCGGAATCCGGGGCTATGACCGGGAATTTACTTCCCACATGGTCTGCGCCGGCGCCGTTGCCAGGGGAGAAGCCGACCTGGGTCCGGGCTGTGAGCGGGGAGCGGAAGGCATTGCCGGGGCGGAGTTTATTCCCCTTCAGCTTGAGTGGTACGATTTTGTGTTCCGCCTGGAAGACCGGAGGACTCCCGCGGTACAGGCAATTTTATCCTATGTCCGCGAGGGCGATTTCAGGCAGGACCTTGAAATTATGGGCGGCTACGATTTATCCCAGACCGGCCTGTACCGGGAATTCTGAAAAGATTTTTTACTGTTAAGATTTTTACTTGCCCTCTCCGCCTTGTTTTAGTATCTTTGATGATGGAGTGATTTTTCCCTTAGAAATATAATTCTTGATACCCAAAACAAGGAGAAACCCCATGGCCCAGCATCAATTTCAGACCGAAGTCAGCCAGCTTCTGCACCTCATTATTCATTCGCTTTATTCGAACCGCGAAATCTTCCTTCGGGAGCTGATTTCCAACGCCTCCGACGCTCTGGACAAGCTTAAATACCTTACCGTAGCGGATGACGCCTACAAGTCCATAAGCCTTGATCCCCGCATAGACATTTCCTTTGACAAGGATGCCAAAATTCTCAGCGTTTCCGACAATGGCATAGGCATGAACGAGAAAGACCTTGTCGAGTCCCTGGGAACCATCGCCCGTTCCGGAACCCGGGTCTTTCTGGAACAGCTCTCCGCGGACGCGAAGAAGGATTCCAACCTTATCGGCCGCTTCGGGGTCGGCTTCTATTCGGCCTTTATGGTTGCCGCCAAAATCGAAGTAACCAGCCGCAAGGCAGGGGAGGAAACGGCCTGGAAGTGGACAAGCGAAGGCAGGGACAACTACGATATTGAAAGCGCAAGCCGGGACAGCCAGGGAACCACGGTGCTTCTGCACCTTACCGAAGAGGGATGCGAGTACGCCAGCCGCTGGTCAATAGAAGACATCGTTAAACGCTATTCGAACCATGTGGCCTTTCCCATTTACCTTACCTATGAAGAAAAGGAGTGGGACAAGGACGGCAAGGAAAAGGGCAGCAAAACGAAAACCGACCGGATCAATTCGGGAACCGCCCTCTGGCGGAGGCCGAAAACGGAGCTGAAGGAAGAAGACTACAGGGAGTTCTACAAAAACCTCGGCCCGGCCTATGGCGGCGATGACGAGGCTCCCCTCCACTATGTGCACACCAGGGCGGAAGGAACTCTGGAATACATAACCCTGTTCTACATTCCGAAAAAGGCGCCCTTCGACCTGTATAACGTAGATTACAAACCGGGGGTAAAGCTCTACGTCAAGCGGGTGTTCATCACCGATGACGACAAGGAGCTTATGCCCACGTATCTCCGCTTTGTGAGAGGCGTCATCGACTCCGAAGACCTCCCCCTCAATGTCAGCCGCGAGATACTCCAGCAGAACAAAATCCTTATGAACATAAAGAACGCTTCGGTCAAGAAGCTCCTTTCCGAGTTCAAGTCCATGGCGGATAACGCCGCTTCCGGCGGAGACGAGGCAAAGGAGAAATGGGAAACCTTTATCGGCCAGTTCAACCGGCCCCTCAAGGAGGGCCTTTATCAGGACTTTGCCAACCGTGACGCGCTGCAGGAACTGGTACGCTTCAAAAGTTCCACCGCGGAAGGCTGGGTAAGTTTTTCCGGCTATGTTTCGCGGATGAAGAGCGATCAGAAGAATATCTATTACATCACCGGCGGCGATGAAAAAACCCTCCGCGCCTCGCCCCTGCTGGAAGCCTACACCGCCAGGGGCATAGAAGTCCTTATCATGGATGACGAGATCGACGACATTGTGATTCCGTCCCTGCACGGTTATCGTAAGGAAACTCCCGGAACAGACGGCAAGAGCGAAGCCCAGACCTGGGAGCTCAAGGCGGTAAACCGCGCCGGAGCCGACGAGGAGCTGGGGGACAAGAAGGATAAGGCCGCAGAAAAAGAGGCGAAACCTCTCATCGAAAAAATCAAGAAAGCCCTGGGCGACCGGGTAAAGGACGTCAAACTTTCCCGCCGACTCCACGATTCTCCCTCGTGTATCGTGGCGGACGAAAAGGATCCGACCATACAGATGGCGCAGATGCTCAAAGCTATGGGCCAAACCGAAATGCCCGAGGTCAAACCCATCCTCGAAGTAAACGGCGAGCATCCCATCGTCGCCGGCCTCAAGAATGTTGAGGATGAAGCGCGTATTGCCGACGTGGCGGGGGTGCTGCTGGATCAGGCCCTGCTTGTGGAAGGGGTAAAGCTGAAAGACCCGGCGGACTTTGTCAAACGCCTGAATCGCCTGCTAATTCCGGTGTGACCCTACAGCGAATAACAGGCTTTAGAATTTTACCGCAAAGTCGAAGAAGTTGAAAAAGGAAGGGTACAATGCTTCTTACTTCTTTAACTTTTTCGACTCCTGTGTTTTATGTCATCGTTTTTTTATATTTGTAAAACATTTTAAACATCCAAATAACTAATATTGTAATTAACTGAATAACCAAAGCATACCACTCCTCCAATAAAAAGAGCCAACTCTATTCCTTCTATTTCAGCTTCCTTTGTAATCAGGCGGTTTCCCGCCTTTTTTACGCCTTGACATTTCTCTCCGTATAGAAATATGCCTCAGTAATAAACTATGGGTCTTCCGGGTATATAGT
>JAISAK010000069.1 GCA_031266695.1 Treponema sp. | reverse complement strand
GGTGCCGCTCAGGACAATTTCAGTCGGCCTGAATACCGCTTTCGCCATTAATTATTTCCTTATATCAAACACCCAGTTCGTCCTCGCCGGAACGGGCGACAACTATCTCGCCGGTATCTTCCAGATGCCGGATGATCGACACGATCTTCTGCTGGGCTTCCTCAACGTCCTTAAGCCGGACGGGGCCCATGTACTCCATGTCTTCCTTGAGCATGCTTGCCGCGCGCTTGCTCATATTGCGGAAAATTTTGTCCTGGACTTCGGTATCCACCGACTTGAGGGCCTTGGCCAGTTCCTGGGAATCCACCTCCCGCATAACTTTCTGAATGGCGCGGTCGTCGAGCATAACGATATCCTCAAAGACAAACATCCGCTTCTTGATTTCCTCGGCAAGTTCGGGGTCTTCGTCTTCCAGGGCCTCGATAATCTGTTTCTCCGATGCGCGGTCAACCAGGTTGAGAATTTCAACAATGCTTTCAACGCCGCCGGCGGTGGTATAGTCTTCGCTTGACAGGGTGGAAAGCTTCTTTTCCAAAACCCGTTCAACCTCCCGAAGAACCTCCGGGCTTGTCCTGTCCATAGTGGCAATACGGCGGGCAACGTCGCTTTGCACCTCGTGGGGCAGATTCTGAAGAATTATCGAAGACTTGTTCGGTTCCAGGTAAGCCAGAATGAGGGCTATTGTCTGGGGATGCTCCTGCTGTATAAAGTTCAAAAGATGCGCCGGATCTGTACGGCGGATAAAGTCAAAGGGGCGCACCTGGAGGCTTGAGGTAAGCCGGTTGATGATATCGATGGCCTTCTGGCTTCCCAGAGATTTTTCCAGAAGCTCCCTGGCGTAGTCTATGCCGCCGGTGGAGATGAACTGGTTCGCCATCATCAGCTCCTGGAATTCCTGGAGTATGGCGTCCTTCTGCTCGGGCTCTATGGTTTCAAGCCGGGCTATTTCAAAGGTGAGGGTTTCGATCTCGTCTTCCCGCAGGTACTTGAAGATCTCCGCGGAAATTTCCGAACCGATGGTAACGAGAAAAATGGCGGCTTTCTGGCGGCCGGTAAATTCCTTGCTGCTCTTCTTCTTTCCGCCGCCGCCGGCCATTGTATTTGCCGATGAGGCTGCGCTTGTTTTTGCCATTTCTTATTCCTCCAGAAGCCAGGTTCTGATAAGCTGGGCGCAGTCTTCCGGATGTTCCTTGGCCATATTGGTCACCGATTCCAGAAGCTCCATGCGCGCCCGCTCTTCCACGGAAATAGACACGTCCACGCCTTCTTCCTCGGCGGTGGCAATGGCGCTTTCCCGGATCGCCTGTTCACGCCGGGCCCGTTCGTCTTCGGCAAGCCTCCGGCGTCTTTCCAATTCCTTGGAAATTAACCTGAAAATTATGAAAGAAACAAGAAGTATTGTCAAACCTAAATGGAAGATCATCACGGTGGTCTGGATCTGCTTTTTTCTGAGATAGGCCGCGTCTTCGTCGCTGAACTGCCTGGTCCGGTCAAAGGGGATGTTCTGCACGGTTACCGAATCTCCCCGGGCGGCGTTGTAACCGACGGCATTCTGAATCCACAACTGGGTGGAACGGAGTTGCTCCGGGGGTATGGGGGTATACTCCCGGTCAATGGAGCCGTCGGCGAGCATTACGGGGCGTCCCTTTTCATCGTACTTCCACTTCCATTTGCCGTCTATGTTAACCGAAACCGTCGCGCGGTCGATCTGGGGGCTCCGTTCTTCCAGGGTGGTCTTGCGATTAATTTCCTCATTGTGGGTTTTTGTTTCCTGGGTCATCCTGCCGTAGAGGTTTGACATATCCTTGAAGGCCGGGGGAGTTTGCCCCTCCACGCCGGCGGGACCTTCGGGATTGTAACCCGTTCCTTCCCACCGGGTATCGGAATTGCTCTCGGAGCGGGTGATGGACCGGGCCAGTTCCGAATCGTCGTAGGGAAGGCCCGGAGTGCGGGGTTTTATCGTGATGGGGAAGAATTCTTCGGTGTCAATGGCCTTTTTCGACATGTCCATATCTATCTTGATGTTAAGATCCCTGACCCGGTCTTCGGTAAAGGTTTTCTGGAGGGCCGTAAGAATAATCGCCCGGTACTTGGCTTCCAGGGCCTGGATAAGCTTGTTTTCCTTGTCGATGATATTAATCCGGTCAATGGCGGCCATGCCGGTAAAGTCATTGAGAACGATCCCCGCCTGATCGGTAATGACGATATTGTCGTCAAGGAGTCCTTCGACGGCGAATTTGAGAATCTTCTGGACGCCTTCGATCTTTTTGCGGTTCGCCGTAATATCGCTGCCCGGCCTCGGGGTGATGATTACGCTTGCGGTAACAGGGTTCTGATCGGAGCGGAACAGCTCCCGCTCCGGCGCTACAATGGTCACGTTGGCGTCGTCTACATCGTCAAGGGCCTTGATGTGGTCGGTGACCATCTGCTGGATGGCCCGCTGGAGATTGACGTTCCGCTCGAAATCGGTAATTGTCCAGCGTTCCCGGTCAAAGATGGCCCAGGGATCCATCCCGGAGGGCACAAGGTCTTCCCTGATAAGAATGCTCCTCATGCGGCGGGCGGTTCTCTCGTCGGGAACCTGCACAATGCCGGCGGGAGTTACGGCGGACTTGACGCCTTCCTGGTTGATTCTGAGTACAATCCGGTCAAGGGCGACTTCGTCCCTTATGGGAGCGTCAAAAACCGGCGCCATAGTCGGCGCCGAAGACACCTTTGTCAAAGCAAAGATTCCGGCTATCACCGCGAAAACTATCCCGACAAGGACGATTCGCTGCAGCATTGACCCTTTGCTCCAGAAATTGGTTATCCGGGCCAGTACCCTTTTTAAAAATTCGTTCATTCCCCCCCCCTCTAATCAAGCCGGGGTCAGAAGCTTTCCTCCCCACCCCTCGCTATCCTTTTTCTTTATCGTGTATTAATCAAATCTCTCCAGCCCTGGACAAGGCGGCTCAAAATATTCCGTGTGATGTTAAGCGACATGCCCGCTTCCGCCTGGGCTATGGTTATGTCGTGGACATCAACCGATCCGGGATCGGTGATCGCCTGCTTTTCAAGCCCGCTGACAAACTGCTGGGAGCCGGAGACTTTATCGAGGGCCTGAAGCATGGCCTGTTCAAAGGCGCCGGCGCGGGTAATGCCTTCGGCGCCTATCCTCTTTTCCAGGGCCAGCATATTTTTTCCGCTGCCCGTATAAGGCGTATCAGGCATGTGCTTCGGATGGGTCAGTACCATAGGCACCCGGCCCCCGTTCACTTTTGCCAAATCCATCATCTGCCTCCTATATCCAGGGCCCGTTGAAACATGGTCTTGGAACCTTCAATTATCGAAGCGTTGGCTTCGTAGGATCGGGAGGCGGAGATCATATCCACCATCTCGGTTACTACGTCCACGTTGGACAGCTCCACGTAACCCGCCCGGGGCCCCGATTTAATCGCGTCCGGGTGAGTCGGATCCCAGCGCAGGGGATTCTCCGCGGAATAATCCTTCTGAATTTCCGCGACCCGCACTCCCCGGCCAATCCCGTTATCCATGGATTCGGGCAGAAAGGGGGAACGCCAATAGGGGCTTTCCACCCTGGGACGCATAATCACCCGGCTCCTGCGAAAGGGGCCGCCCTCGGCGGTGCGGGTGGTGTTCACGTTTGCCATGTTGTCCGCGATAACGTCAAGACGAACCCGCTCGGCGCTTAAGCCGGTGGCGGCTATATTAATCGAACTAAAAATTCCCATTCCCGGGCCTCCTTATTTTCCCGCCTACGGCGGGGCGCAGCAAACCGCTAACCGCGCAGTACCTGGTTTATCTGGCTGAATTCAAAGGTAGCGGCCTGGGCCAGAAGGGTGTAGGTCATCTGGTTTTCCAGGGCCGCCATGTATTCCTGCTCGGGATCAACGTTGTTCCCGTTGTTGTTATAGGTACTGGTATAGTCCAGCACCCGCCGTATCTGAACCTCCCGGTAATCCCGTTCCCGCCAGTTGGGAATGTGTTTGGGGTTGGTCAGGGTAAGCTCCAGCGCGGGTTTCTGTTTTTCCGTTTCCAGCGCCCGTTTCAGTTCGCTTTCAAAATTCACGACCGAGCGCTTGAAGTTGGGAACGTTGGCATTGGCCATGTTATTGGCAATAACCGAACGCCGCACCACATTGGCGTCCATGGCCCGGTGCAGCAAATCAAGGGTTTTGGAAAAATTATCGGCAATCATAATAGTCTCCCATTTTCAATCATCGGCGTTTTTTACGCTCCCTATAATATGTATCGGCCCAAATCCTGATCGGTGACAACTTCGGCCAGCTTTTCGTTTACATAATCCAGCGTTATGGGAATTTTGGCCGGGGAAACATCCGGCGCCTCAAAGGAAAGTTCCCCAAGAAGGGCCTCCAGGATGGTATGCAGCCGCCGGGCGCCTATGTTTTCCAGCCGGGAGTTTACCTCCGCGGCAAGGGAGGCGAGCCGCTCTATAGCTTCGGGGGTAAAATCTATTTCTATGTCTTCGGTCGCGAGGAGTTCCTTGTACTGCCTGATAAGGGCGTTCTTGGGTTCCGTAAGGATGCGGTGAAATTCGTCTTTTCCGAGGGAATCCAGTTCCACCCGCAGGGGAAAGCGCCCCTGAAGCTCGGGGATTAAATCCGAAGGCTTGCTTACGGTAAAGGCGCCGGCCGCGATAAAGAGGATGTGATCGGTGTTTACCGGGCCCCACTTGGTGTTGACCGTAGCGCCTTCCACAATGGGCAGTATGTCCCGCTGCACCCCCTCACGGGAAACATCGGGCCCGCCGCCGCCGCGTTCCCCCCGGACGGCGATCTTGTCTATCTCGTCGATAAAGATAATTCCCGTTTCCTCAACCCGCTGCCGGGCCTCCTCGCTGACCTTGTCCCGGTCAATAAGCTTTTCCGACTCCTCGGCCTTGAGTATCTCCCGCGCCCTGGCAACGGTAACCAGCTTCTTCTTCTTTCCGCCGCCGAAAAAACTGGCAATGCCCGAAAGGCTCGATTCGATATCCTCCATACTGCCGCCGATCATTTCGGTTAAGGGAAACTGGGGGTTCTGGTTGACCGTTATTTCGACGATTCGTTCCTCAAGCTTTCCATCGCGGAGCAGAACCCGGAATTTTTCCCTGGTAGAATTCTCCGCGGCGCCGGCCGTATCGGAATGCCCGGCCTCCGCGCCGGTTTTTTCTTTCGCGGAGGCATCCTCCCGTGCGGCGGCGGCATCCTGTACGGCGTTATTTTCCCGGCCGGAACCTTCGTTTTCGTCCGCTCCGTCCTGTTTTTCCTTCCCCTTGGGGGAGTTGTAAAAGTTCGGAATGCCCACCTGTATGGCCGTACCGATAACGCCGGGGCCGGAATTATCGGGGTTGATGGAAAAAGCGCCTACCGGCACTACCACCCGCCCCGGCTTTGGCTTGGAATCCTTCGCCTTTTTTCCGGTTCCCGGGCGGAGCAGATCCAGCAGGGCTTCCTCGACGCGCTTTTCGGCCTCAATGACAACGGAGTCCTGCATTTCCTGCTTTACCATCTGAACCCCGGCGGCCATAAGATCCCGCACCATGGATTCAACGTCCCTGCCAACATAACCCACTTCGGTGTATTTGGTAGCTTCCACTTTGATAAAGGGCGAACCGGCCAGTTTGGCAAGACGCCGGGCTATCTCGGTCTTCCCCACGCCGGTGGGGCCGATCATAAGGATGTTCTTCGGAGCGATATCTTCCCTGAGTTCGGGTTCAAGCTTGAGCCGCCTTGTCCTGTTGCGGAGGGCCACGGCCACGGCCCGCTTGGCCTTTTTCTGGCCGACAATGTATTTGTCGAGTTCGGCGACAATTTCCCGCGGAGTAAGCTCGTTTCCCTTCTGCGGATTCTTCTTTTCAGTGCCCTGATCTTGTATTTCACTCATCAGCCCAGTTCCTCCAGAGTAATTTGCCCATTGGTATAAATACAGATATTTCCCGCGATCTGTAAACTTTTACTGGCTATTTCCGCGGCCGAAAAATTGCTTCCCTCAAGATAGGCCAGGGCGGCGGCATAAGCGTAGTTCCCGCCCGATCCGATGGCCAGAGCGTCGGAAGCGGGCTCGACCACGTCGCCGGTTCCCGAAATAAGGAGGGTCTTGGAAATATCCGCCACAAGAAGCATCGCTTCCAGCCGCCGGAGAGCCCTGTCCATGCGCCATTCCTTGGCAAGCTCCACCGCCGCCCGGAGAAGATCGCCCGAATACTCTTTAAGCTTGGCTTCAAAGCGGTCAAAGAGGGCAAATATGTCCGCGGTCGCGCC
Source organism: Treponema sp. (assembly GCA_031266695.1). GTDB lineage: Bacteria > Spirochaetota > Spirochaetia > Treponematales > Breznakiellaceae > JAISAK01. Next base: position 4,173 of record JAISAK010000069.1, on the reverse strand, counting down.
GGCAAACCCGCAGAGAATTTTTCCGTCCATAAGCCGGCGGACCTTGCGGGCGTTATTCTTCATCACCGTTTCGCCGAAGGTTACCTGTCCGTCGCCGGCCATGGCAACCTTGCCGTCCTTTCTTACGGCGATAATTGTTGTCGAACGAAATTTTTTCTTATCCTGCACTATATTCTCCCCTTTGCCCTTCCCGCGTGCGGATGAGCCTTTGCATACACTTTCTTAAGCCCCTCTATGCTTACATGGGTATAACGCTGCGTTGTCGAAAGGCTTGCGTGTCCCAGCAGTTCCTGTACCACCCTTACGTCGCATCCTGAATTGACAAGATGGGTAGCAAAGCTGTGGCGGAGGCTGTGGGGGTGAATGCTCTTTTCCAGCCCCGAACGCTCCGCATACCTGGCGATGATCCAGCGGACTCCCGGCACCGAAATGGGGCCGCCCTTCCGGTTGATAAAAAGACGGCCCGTCGGACGCTCCGCCTTTATCCGCGTTTGCCGCTCGACAAGATACTCCGCCAGGGCTGCCTGCGCCTCGCCGGAAAAAAACACATACCGTTCCCTGCCGCCCTTTCCGATAACCCTTGCCCCGCCGAGATCGCCTTCAAGGCCGGAGAGGTTGAGGGAAACCAGTTCCGAAATGCGCAGGCCCGCCGAATACATTGCCAATATCAGGGCGCTGTCCCGCGCCGGCCAGAGAATGCCCGCCGTGCCGGGCAGTTCCGCGAAACTCGCCATTTCCCCTTCCCAGAGCACCGCCGGCAGGGTTCTGGGCGTTTTGAGATTCCGCAGGGCCCCGCAGGGATTATCGGTACGGCGGCCGAAGCGCAGCATCCAGCGGTAAAAACCCCGAAGCGAGGAAAGCGCGCGGTTAACGCTGACCGGCTTGATTCTCTCCGCGTGGAGGTCCGCGATAAAGCCCTCCAGATCCGGGGACAAAGCCCTTTCCGCGTTAATTCCGCGGTTTTCGCAGTACCGCACAAAGCGGGAAAGATCGTTCCTGTAGGCTTCCACGGTCAGCGCCGAAACACCCCGAACCGTTCTCAGATAAGAAAGGTATTCCTCCGCCGCCGGATTGTTTATCGGAAGGCGGGGGTTCATACCCGGCTTTCCCGCCGCGGCCTTACTCATTGCCGCTTTCCTCCGGCTGCCGCGAAACGCCGGACTCCTCTGCCTTTTCCTCGTCATCGGAGCTGTGCAGGTAATCGCAGTCCGGGTTGATGCAGACCTTGTGGGAGCCGTTCTTCTTGTCGTATTTTTCAACCATGAATTGGCCGCATTTGGGGCAATTCTGATTAATCGGCTTGAAATGACTGATAAAATCACAGTCCGGATAATTGGTACAGCCGTAGAATTCCTTGCCCCTTCCCTTGGTCTTTCGCGCGACTACGTCGCCGCCGCATTTCGGGCATTTTGCCAGGGGTATTGATTTGGTGTTTCTGCATTCGGGAAAGCCCGAACAGGCAAGGAAGAATCCGAAACGGCCGAGCTTTTTAACCAGGGGTTTGCCGCATTTTTCACAGACGTAATCGGTCGGCTCGTCGAGGGATCCCTTGAAGGATTCGACGGTCTTCCCGACTTCGTCAACCCTTGCCTTGAAGGGGGCCCAGAATTCACGAATCATATCGGGCCAGCGCATCTGGCTTTCCTCGACCTCGTCAAGTTTCGTTTCCATAGCCGCGGTAAAACCCGAATCGACATAGTGGGGAAAATATTCAACCAGAATGTCGTTGATCATCTTTCCCAAAAGAGTCGGTACAAGCTGCCTGTTGGACCTGGTAACATAATACCGGTCAAGAAGAACCGAAATGATCGGCGCGTAGGTTGAAGGACGGCCTATGCCTTTCTCCTCAAGGGTTCTTACGATAGTGGCGTCGGTATAACGGGGCGGCCCCTGGGTAAAGTGCTGCTCCGGATGGAATCTGTCTATCGTTACCCGGTCGCCGGTTTTAAGCTGGGGATACGGGTTGCCCTTTTCTTCCTTGGTGGAGAGGAGTTTGATCAGCCGGTAAAAGCCCTTTTCTATTATCTTTGTCCCGGTTATGCGGAAGATTCCGTTTGCGGCGCCGTCGTCCGCGGAAACCGAGATGTCCGCGCTCAGGGTTCGGGTTTTCGCGCTGTTCATCTGGCTTGACACAAAACGTTCCCAGATAATTGTGTAGAGCCTCAGCTGATCCCTGGTAAGATGCTCCTTGATCGAGTCCGGGGTATAGGTTACATAGGTCGGCCGTATGGCTTCGTGGGCGTCCTGGGCTTTTTTCCCTACCGCGTATTCAACCGGAACGGGGGGCAGCTCTTTGGGATAGTTCTGTCCCAGCCAGGCGCGGACTTCGTCGAGGGCGGTCTGGGAAACACGCACCGAATCCGTGCGCATGTAGGTGATAAGCCCCACCCGGGAAGAGCCTATCCCCACCCCTTCGTAGAGCTGCTGCGCCACCTGCATGGTTTTACGCGAGGTAAAACCCAGCCTGTTGGCCGCGGTCTGCTGCAACTGGGACGTGGTAAAGGGCGGCTTGGGTTTTACCGTTTTATCCGTTTCCCTGACTTCGGAAACCACGTAGTCTCCGTTTTTGATCTTCCCGGTGATGGCGTTGACTTCGGCCTCGCTGTGAAGTTCCGGCTTGTTTCCCTGCCAGGAGACAAGCTGCGCCGTATACACCGACTTGCCGACCTTGAAATCCGCCTCAAGGGACCAGTATTCTTCGGGAATAAAATTTTCGACTTCTTTTTCCCGTTCGCAGATGATCCGCAGGGCCACCGACTGCACGCGTCCGGCCGAAAGGCCGTTCTTTACTTTCTTCCAGAGCAGGGGCGAAAGGTTGTAACCCACAAGCCTGTCCAGAACCCGCCGCGCCTTTTGGGCGTTCACCTTGGCTTCATCAATAACGCGCGGCTGCGCCACCGCGTCCCTGATCGCCTGGGGGGTAATTTCATTAAAGCTGATCCGCTGAATGGGAACCTTTTCCGTTTTTGCGGTGATCGCGTTTTTAAGGTGCCAGGCGATGGCTTCGCCTTCGCGATCAATATCGCTTGCCAGGAGTACCATATCCGCCTTTTTCGCGTCCCCCTGGAGTTCTTTGAGAAGTTTTGCCCTTCCGCGGACGGTAATATACTCAGGCTCGAAGTTGTGTTCCGTATCAATGGCAAGCCTTGATTTGGGAAGATCGATGAGGTGCCCCATAGAAGCCTTTACGCTGTAATCGGGCCCGAGGTACTTTTCAATGGTTTCCGCCTTGGTGGGCGATTCCACGATGACAAGAATCTTCTTTGCCTGTCCTTTTTTGGAAGCGCCCTTTTTCTTCTCCATCTTCTTGTCTTTCTTTTCCGTCTTTGCTGCCATAATTATTTCCTTACAAGTCAATATCCAGGGATTTTGCCAATGAAGCGGCAAGAGCCTTTCCCGCAAAAATGCCGCCGGGATTTTCCGGAACGCTTCCGCCGTTTTTTACCGCGGCTTCCGCCAGGCCTTCGATTTCCCCTTTTTCCGTTTTCCAGTTCCATTCTTCAAGAATGTCCGCCGCCGAGCCGATGATCCCCGCGCCGTCCCCGGCAAGCTTTACGCTTCCCGCCCGGCGCGCAAGGGCAGCCCCCCCGCGGCCGTCCGCGGCCGCCGCGCCGGTTGACGCGACCCAGAGATCCCGGTTCTGTTCCAGGGCGCGGCGGGCGGTGATACGCGCCCCGGAATGTTCCGGGGCCTCCACGATAAGTACTCCCCTCGCGAGGGCGGAAATTATTCTGTTCCGGGCGGGGAAATTCCATTTCCTCGGCCCCGTACCGGGGGGATACTCGGAAAGAATAGCGCCGCCGGATTCCAAAATACGTTCCGCCAGACTCCTGTTTGAGGAGGGGTAAATCTCGTCGGCCCCGGAACCGAGAACCGCGACGGTTGCCCCTCCCCCCTGGAGGTTGCCCCGGTGGGCCGCGGCGTCGATTCCCAGGGCAAGGCCGGAAACCACCGCTATCCCCCGCCGGCCCAGGCCCCTGCATATATCGAAGGCCTGGGCCACCGCGGCGGAACTCGGCCGGCGGGTGCCCACGACCGCGGCAAGGGGTTTTTCCGGATCGGGAAGGCGCCCCCGGAAAAAAAGTACCGCCGGCGGATCGTAGATCTCGCGCAGCAGGGGCGGATATTCGGGTGATACGCAGGACACCCAGCCTATACCCCGCATCCTCGCGA
>JAISAK010000033.1 GCA_031266695.1 Treponema sp. | reverse complement strand
CCGGTACGGCGCGCCGGCTTGCGGCGGAGGGCCCTCCCCTGCTGGCCTATGTTTCCTGCGATCCCGCAAGCCTGGCCAGGGACGCCGCGGTTTTGCTGGGCGGCGGCTACCGGCTTGCGGAGCTGCGCTTCTACGATTTTTATCCCCAGACCGCGCATATTGAAAGCCTTTCCGTATTTGCGCGATAATTGGGATGTGAATCGCAAAATCCGCCACGGAAAGGCGTGCTTCCGCAAGGCTTTGCCCGTCATGGCCGCGGCGAATTTTTTTCTTTTCTTCCTGCCTGCCCTGCTTTTTGCCCAGAGCGGAAGGGGGGTGCAAAATCCGGATAACGCCGCGGAGACAAAGGGGCCCGCCCTTGATCGGGAACCGGGGCGCTTAGACACCGAACCCGCCTGGCGACAGGCTCTGGGCGGCGCGGTAACCGGGCTGCCCACGGTACAGGCCCGGTCGGTGGTGGTGATCCTGGACGGCGGAAATATCAAGGCTTACTCCACCGGGGGAAGGCCCCTCTGGAATTACGCCGCCCGGGGCAAACTCAGTCCCTTTGTTACCCGATCCCCGGAAGGAACTTCCTACATTTCGCAGACCAACGGAAATTTCTTTGCGGTGAACCGGGCGGGAAGGGAAATCTGGCGGCTCAGGCTCGACAATCCCCTTTCCGGGCAGGTAATCTGCGGATGGGACGGCCGCATTTTTGTACCCACGGGAAAAAAAATTTCCTGTTATACCGCATCGGGGCATCTCCTTTGGGAACGAAGTTTCGACGAACAAATAGACATCAGCCCCGCGCTTGAACAGAGCGGCGGAATTATTCTAAGCCTTGAAAAGGACGAACTCCTCAGAATCAGCCCCTTCGGAACGGTAAGAAGGTTTGCCCTCCCCTCCCCTCCCCAGTCCCTGACGTCCCTGCGCGGCGCGGAGGGCGCAAGGAAGGTTCTTGTCCTTTACAAAAACGGAAACGCCGAATTTGTTGATTACCGGAGCATGAAAACAGCGGCGGAATTGGCGGAGGAAGCCGGAGAAGCGCGCCCCGCGGAGCCGGAGCAAAACCTTGTCTTCAGGCTTCCCGCCCCGCCCCTTGCCGCGGCGGGCAGGGGAAGCGCGGCGGCGGTAACGCTTAACGACGGGCGGGTCGCGCTTATCTCCGGGCAGGACGGAAGCCTGCTCTGGAGCGGGGACAGCCACATCCGTATTGCCGGAAGAAGCGCCGGCGCGGAAGACAGGGCCGCCATGATCTACGACGAGCGGGGCATTTACGTTCTTTCCAAATCCGGCGCTACGGGCTTTACCGAAGACGGCAGGCGGCTCTGGTTTACCCTGCTGAATAACGCGGCCTATGCTCCCGCCTTTGGCGATGACGGTATGCTCTATTCCGGCGGCGCCGACTGGATACTCTACGCCTACAAACTTGAGGACCGCGCCCGGCAGCAGGATTTTTCGCTTTACGGCCCCGCGCCGGAGGGTTCCTACGGTACCGGCGCCCCGCCCCCTTCCTCCTGGGCGGATTACTATTTCCGCTTTGATGAAACGGAACTCAATACCCGGCTTGACATCATAAGCAGGGCGATATATTCCGGCGCCGTGGGGCCCGACGAGCTTGAGTATACCGCTTATCTTATGGAAACCGCGGAAGGGGAATACAACCGCCCCCAGGCCTCTCAAACCCATCCTCCGGTACAGGTTGCCCACCGCCTGCGCGCCCTGCGGCTTCTGGGCCTTATTGGTTCACGGGAAACCATTCCCTACCTGGCCAAAGTATTCTCAGGCGACCGGGAATCCCTTATCAAAGCCGCCGCGGCCGAGGCCATTGGGAACATCGGCTGCGACCCCGAGGGCCTTGCGCTTCAGGCTTTCGGCAACGCCGTCTTCCCCCCCGGAACGGTACGGGACGAACAGGTACTTACGGCAATAGCGTCGGCCGCCGGCGCCCTCTGCCGCTTTTCAGGCCCCCCCCTGAGCGACAGGGGCGTAAGGCTGCTCAATTTACTCGCCGGTGAAAACCAGCCCCCCATAGTTCAACGCCGCGCCCGCCGGGAAATAGGAACCCTGAAGTTTTAAGGGCGGTTGATTCAAGAGTCCGCTCTGCCGCCCCTGCGTAGCAGGTTCTTGGGTTGGTTGATTATAAAGCCGACTCACTATTATAATATAAATAAGTACAGGAGTAACGATAATGAACAAGAAAAAAGACAGGTTACTGAAATCCGGGGCTGTTGTTTCAAAATTCCGCGTTTTGAAACAGCCCCTGCTGTTTTTCAAAGTTCTTATTTCGGCCCTCATCATGACCGGAACGGCGGGGCTGCTGTACGCCCAGGTTAACCAGGGCGAACTGGAGAAAAATTTGGGCCCCGTGACCTTTATCAACTACGAGGGCCCCCATTCAAGAATTGAAACAAGGGAACAGATATGGAACATAGGCGCCAGCCTGGGACGGGAAGTCAGGGCGGGTACGGCGCGGCCCGGTTATTCAAACCGTTATTTCGTCATCCATTCGGTTTCCGGCAGCGACGGATCAAAACTTGACGCGGATATTTTCGGCCTGGGCGTCGATACCGGGGTAGATCACATCAGGAATCTTCGAAGCATCATCCAGGGTTATCTGGAAACGGCCTACGCTTACAGCGCCCGCGACGCGTCCCTGCTTGCCGAATATGTGACCATATACAACGCCGTTTACCGCGGCGACTGGGATTATTTCAACGAGCGTTACAAGAATCCCGTTATGCAAAATTTGACGAGCGACAGGGCCGGTCTTTCCATGCGTTTTGACGAGTGGCCCGGCCGCACCCTGATGATCATTCCGCTGGGTATGGGCGGCCTGAGTTCCATTGATACTACGGCGGTAACGGACAGCCGGGTTCTTGAGGAAATGCGGAAGGAAGACGACAGGAGTGTCGAGCAGCGCAGGGAGATGGTGGACCTCAAGGAGCGGGAAGCCGCGGAGGCCGAGCAGAAGGCCCGGGTTGAACGGGAAGCCATAAGGCAGGAGGAAGAAAGAATAACCCGGGAGCGCGCCCAGGTTCAGGAAGAAAGAGGGCGGACAGCTCAGGAACAGGCGGCGCGGGATCAGGGGCAGGCGGCCCAGGGACAGGATCAGGAATCGGAAAGGGCAAGCCGGGAAGAAGCGCAGAGAAAGGAACAGGAACTTAACCGGCAGGAAGAGGATCTTGACCGGCAGGAGCGGGATCTTGACGGGCGCCGCGACGAAGCCCGGCGGCAGGAAGAATTCGCCGAACAGAAAACCGGGGAGGCTCAGGAGGAACGTGAAAGCATTGCCCGGGATCAGCAGGAAGCCCTGGCCAACGAAGCCCTCCAGGCCGCCGGCATTCTCGGCGCCAGCATCGAAGTCGCGGGCACTTCGCTGGGCAGGATCATCAGGCTGGATCCGTCCAGCGGCGGCGAACTTAAACGCTCACCCCTTGATACGGTCAATGTAAGAACCCTTACTTTCCTCTCGGGCAAAATAATCGCAATTGCCGGGGAGAACAGGGGCAACGGCGCAATCCGGCTTATTGAGGTGAATAACAACAACCTGGAAATGGCCAGGCAGGGGGACGACGATATTCACCCGAACAGCCTTCTCTGGGTCAACGGCAGCGACATCTATGCCATTACCAATAATCTCGACACAGGGGTGTTGAACCTTGGCCGCTTCAATTCCGACCTTGCGCTTCAAGCCAGGTCTGAGGCAGAGATACACCCCTACGCGTCGGTGATCTTTCAGGAAAACAAAGTCCTTACCCAGGACAAGGACGGCAAGCCGGTGATACTTAATCCGCAGAACCTGAGAAGGGAATAATTCCGGAGCGGCATATTCCCCAATGCCGCCGCAAACCGTAAGTTTTTAACAAATCGCAGGTTGGTAACAAACCGCGGGGCGGCAAAGCGCTATTCGAAAGTCTGGTTTAATACCCCGTCGAACCTTCGGTTCGCGCTTGCTCCGGCTCAAATAAGACAATGCCTATAAAAATAGGTATTAAACCAGACGGTATTATAAACTTCCTATCGAACGAGCCTCCGTTCGAACAAGGGCGAAGCTAAAGATACCGCGGAGCTCTGCTCCGCGGAGGCTCATTCGTCTTTAGTTTTTAGGACGGCCAGGAACGCGCTCTGGGGCAGCTCTACGTCGCCGACCATCTTCATCCGCTTCTTGCCTTCCTTCTGCTTTTCCAGAAGCTTGCGCTTGCGGGTAATGTCGCCGCCGTAGCACTTGGCAAGCACGTCCTTGCGCAGGGCGTTGACGGTTTCCCTGGCGATAATCTGGCTGCCGATGGCGCCCTGAATGGGAATCTTGAACTGCTGCCGGGGGATTTCGTCCCGCAGGCGTTCACAGACCTTGCGGGCGCGGTCGTAGGCCCTGGGCCTGAAGACAAGCTGGGAAAGGGCGTCCACGGCCTTGCCGTTGAGGAGTATGTCCATCTTGGCAAGCTCGGTGGGTTTGTAATCGGTAATATCGTAGTCAAAGGAAGCGTAACCGCGGCTGATACTTTTAAGGCGGTCGTAGAAATCGAAAAGCACTTCCGCGAGGGGCATGTCGTAAACCATCTCTACCCGTTTTTCATCAAGGTAGGTCATGTTGGTTTGGACGCCGCGCTTTTCAAGGCAGAGGGTCATAATGTTCCCCAGATATTCGCAGGGGGTGATTATCGAAGCGCGGATATACGGCTCTTCGGCGCTTTCGACGCGCCCCTCGTCGGGGTATTCCATCGGGTTGTCAACAAGAATTTCCTCGCCCGCGCCGCCGCCCGGACCGCGAAGCTTTATCCGGTACTTTACCGAAGGCGCGGTGAAAATTACCGACTGGTTGAATTCGCGCTCAAGCCGTTCCTGGATTACCTCAAGGTGGAGAAGGCCGAGAAAGCCGCAGCGGAAACCGAAGCCCAGGGCCGCCGAAGAATCCTTTTCGTAGATCAGGGAGGCGTCGTTCAACTTGAGTTTTTCCATGCCCGTCCGCAGCTCTTCGTAATCATTTGAGTCAACCGGGTAAATCGAGGAGAAGACGACGGGCTTGATCTCGCGGAACCCCGGCAGGGGCGCGGCGCAGGGATTATCGGCGCCGGTTACCGTATCGCCGACGCGCACGTCGCCCAGGGTTTTGATTCCCGCGATAATATAGCCGACGTCGCCCGCGGAAAGCTCGGGCGTTTCAACCAGGGCAAGCCTGAAAATTCCCGTTGTTTCAACCTCGTAAACGGAGCCGCTGGACATGAAGGAAATCCTCATCCCCTTCTTTATCTGGCCGTCAAAGATCCGGAGGTGAACCACCACGCCGCGGTAGGGATCGTAATGGCAGTCGAAGATCAGCGCCCGCAGGGGCATGGAAGGATCGCCCGAAGGAGGGGGAATGCGCTTTACAAGGGCCTCGAACAATTCATCGATCCCCGTTCCCCGGCGCGCGGAAACAAGCAGCGCGCCCCCGGCGTCAAGCCCCAGATCCTTTTCGATCTGTTTCCGGGTTCCCGCAATGTCGGCGGCCTGCATATCGATTTTGTTGATCACCGGCACAATTTCAAGGTTCTGTTCCAGGGCAAGGTACATATTGGAAAGAGTCTGGGCCTGCACGCCCTGGGTGGCGTCCACAAGGAGCAGGGCGCCCTCGCAGGAACTGATGGCCCGCGACACCTCGTAGGTAAAGTCAACGTGCCCGGGCGTATCGACCAGGTTAAGCTCGTACTCCCTGCCGTCCGCCGCCGTATAGGGTATGCTTACCGCCTGGCTTTTGATCGTTATTCCCCGTTCCCGCTCGATATCCATGTTGTCAAGAATCTGATCCTGAAAATCGCGATCCTCCACCAGCCGGGCTTTTTGTATAAGCCGGTCGGCCAGGGTGGATTTGCCGTGATCGATATGGGCAATGATGCAAAAATTACGGATTAAAGAAGTTTCGGTCATTGATAACAGGATATACAAAAAATACATGCAAGAAAAGAGCTCGCATTGCGCCATAATTTTTCTAAGTGAAACGGGGGGTGTGCGCCAAAATAAAAATCTAGCCCAAATTAAACTGGTTCTACCTTGCATCAAAGGAGACCACATGGGGTT
>JAISAK010000015.1 GCA_031266695.1 Treponema sp. | reverse complement strand
GGAGTGTTGCTTTAATGAATGGGCAAAATATATTCAAATTAATATGCCATACCCTCTGGCAGGAATGAAATTAATGGCCTCTACCGCGGGAGCGCCAAAGCCGCCGTTCACTTGCCTGTAGAATCCGCCTTCACAGCTTTGCAGTCTGTTTCGGCGGGGAATTCCAGAGTCGTTCACGGCGGTTTTGGCGTTCCCGCTGTGGAAGATATTCCTTTCATTCGTGGCGCCAGAAGCAGAGCCTATTACCCTGAATGTCTTTTTTATGATGGGTAAGAGGCTGTTGCACGGCGGCTTTGCGCTCCCGCTATGAAAGACATTCCTTTCATCCATTTAAACCGCCCTGAAGCTCCCCTCGAACCGAAGGTTCGTCGAAAGGCGGGCTCTTGGGTATCAAACCCCTCAGCACGAATGAAAGGCAGCAAACTCTTAGCGAAGACGCCTGCGAAGTTTCCGCCGCCGGTTCCGTTCCGCCGTTTTGTCTGCGGCTTCCGCCATTTTGCCGCCGGGGCCTCCGGCGGCAAAACCCGTCCTGTTCCCGGCCGGATCTTCGTCGCCGTACACCCGGATTGCCTCCCTGCCGGGAAGCCGCGACGCGATAACTATCCAAACAACGCCGAAGACAATCATTCCAAAGGAAAGGATCTGGCCGGTTGAAAAACTTAAAGGCGGATGGCTCAAGGCAGCGGGAAGGCTGTTCCTGACAAGTTCAATCCGGTAGCCAAGGTCTTCGTCGGGCTCGCGGAAGTATTCGATAAAAAACCGAAAAAAACCATAACCGATAAAATAGAGGCCGATAAGGAAACCCTTGAAGGGCTTGCGGTTCCGGCAGAGCCAGAGAATCGCCCAGAGGATCACCCCCTCAAAGAGCGCCTCGTAAAGCTGGGAGGGATGCCGGGGAAGATTCACCCAGGCGCCGCCCAGCGCGGCGCCGGTTTGTTCCGCAAGTTCCCGCACCCAGGCCTCGCCTGCCGGCAGGGGAGCCGCCCGGGGGAAGATCATTCCCAAAGGGCCGGCCGTTACCCGGCCGTACAACTCGGCGTTGATAAAATTGCCGAGCCGGCCGAAAGTATAACCCAGCGGGATGCAGACGGCAACCATGTCGCCTATCTCCCTGAAGCTGTAGCGCCTTACGGCGGTATAGATGATCACCGCAAGGGTTCCGCCTATTGCCCCTCCGTGATAGCTCATCCCCATAAGGCCGGTAAAACGGCCGTCCCTGAAAGGCCAGAATATCAGCCAGGGCCGCAGGCGGTAGATATCGCTTGTTTCGTAAACAAGGGTAGAAAAAATCCGCGCTCCCAGAAGCAGCCCGATTATGCCCCAGAAGAAAAGGCCGTATATTTCATCTTCACCCATAGGAAACCTGCGTTCTTTTACCTGTCTGCGGAACAGAAGATACGCAATGCCGAAAGCCACCAGGTACATAAGTCCGTACCAGCGCAGGGGAAGCCCGGGAATTATTTCCGGCTTGAGCCAGGAAGGATAGGGAATTGTAAGCAGCATGGGAATAAGCATAACGGAAAGCCGGGATTAGCTCAACCGCCATCGTAAAATAATACAAAATACAGGAACAAACTGCTCGATTTCCGAAACAACTATGCTAAGTTTAAATTCGGGAATAAAAAAAATCATGAACACATATTTTTCTTTTCGATGGTATATCACCGCTCGCCACAATCAGTATTGCGGGTATTATCGTGTCTCAAAAAAGAATCCGGTGGAAATGCCCTACAATGACATGGAAACCGTCTTTAACAACTGCCTGAGGATGTGTGAAAAACTTGAATGTATACCCCGTTTTTATATTGCCGGCGACGATCCGATTCTGCACAGGGATTTTTGGAAACTGCTGGAACTTTTAAAATCGCAGAAAACAAAGTTCGACATACTTGGGGAACCTTTTCACCTGACCCGGGATATCTGCGATAAGCTTAAATATTACGGCTGTGAAAATTACCACTTCTCGATAGACGGCCTCAGGGCCGCTCATGATAAAATCCACAAGTCCGGTTCCTTTGACGCCATTTTTGAAAAAATACCCCTCATCAACAAAGCGGGAATAAACAGCGTTATCGCGACTGCCGTATCGGACGCAAACATAGAAGAAATTCCGGCGATAATTGATACGGCGGTAGGAAACAAGGCCCATGCTTTTTTCTTTGTACGTTATCCGCCGAATAAAATCAAAAGGAAATTCCGGATTGCCCCCTGTAAGTACCGGGATCTTTTTGACAGGTGCTGGGGAAAATTCACGGAATACGAGAACAAAGGAACGGTGTTTCACCTGAAGGATCACCTGTGGATGCTGTTCCTCTATGAAAAAGGGCTGTTTGCCATACCGAAAAATTTAAGCAAAGGGATCATTTATGAAAACCGCAACGACGGAATCAGTAATATTACTATTCTGCCCGACGGCGCGGTGTACACCCCCGGGGTGGAAAGCCGGAACGGAAGCGCTCTCAATACTTCCCTGTACGATATCTTTCTCAACTCCATGATGGACATATACCGGGAATATTCATCTTTTGGAAAATGCTCAAACTGCGAATTGATGCGCTTCTGCCGCGGCTGCTCCGTAATGAGCTGCGGCCATACGGGAAATTTTTACGGCTCTGATCCGCAGTGCTGGAGAACTTCCGTCCGGGAAGCAAAGGAGTGCTATTTCCCCAAAAGCGCCCTCCCTAGCCCATGCTAAAGGGGCTGTACCGCAGGCCCCTGTCGTAAACATCAAGGCCCTCGCCTTTTTTAAGGAAGTGAACCGCCGCGTAGGTAGCCGGGGTCATAAGCGCCTCAACGGCGCATTTCAGAAAATAGTTGGTCAGCGTCAGGCTGAGGAAAAGCTCCCAGGCGAATACTCCGGTAAGGCTTGCGATAAAAACAAAGACAAGGCTGTCCAGCAATTCACCCACCAGGGTTGATCCGATGGTACGCACCCAGAGCAGCTTTCCCCCCATAAGTACCTTAACCCGCGAAAGAATAACCGAGTTTGAAAATTCCCCTATCCAGTAGCCAAGAAGACTCGCCAGGGCAATACCCCCGGTACTCATCCCGCCCAGGATAGCGTCATAGGCGGCGCTGCCGGCATATTCCTCCCAGCCCGGATCCGCGGGCAGGGCGCGGAGCAGCAGGAAGACAAGGGAGCTTAAAGCCAGAGCGGCAAAGCCCGTCCAGATTACCCGCCGGGAAGCGCGAAATCCGTAGACCTCGGTGAGTATATCCCCGAACACGTAGGACAGGGGAAAGAGCAGAGTCCCGCCGTCAAAGGCCAGGGGAATTGCAGGAAACCCCGGGAGCCTGAGGGAGAAACCAAGATCAATAATCTTCGCGGACGAAGCTACATTGCTTACGATAAGAACCGTCACGAAAAAAGCCATGACAATATCGAGAAATCTGAAACGCGGAATTTCAGCCTGGGGAGCGGAAGAAAGCATGCAAGACTCCTTGTTTTGTTAAGGCAGGTAAGCTGGGCTACTGCCGTTTTCCCGTGCAACAGGCTGCTTAAACTAAACACATTAGTATGCGCCATTACAGGGAATTGAAGAAAAAATAACCGCTAAGTCGAAAAAGTAAGAAAAAAGAAGCTTTTAGCCTTCCTTCTTCTACTTTTTTGACTTCTTCGACTTCGCGGTAAAATTCCAAAGCGTTTTTTAGCCTAATTAATCCACTAAGCCCACTTGATAAAGCCCATCCGGTAAGGATGAATAAGGGCTTCATGCTTGGGCAGAATACGCACCGTGTGGCCCTGGAAACCGGTATTGGCACATTC
>JAISAK010000357.1 GCA_031266695.1 Treponema sp. | reverse complement strand
GTTCTTTGTGGTTAAATATTCTTAAGTTAACGCCTATGGCGCCTGGCACTGGTTTGGCGGACTTTGCGTGAACCTTTGCGATCTTTGCGGTAAAACAGGCATGGTAACCGCAAAGGACGCCAGGAAGGCGCAAAGCCCGCGGAAGAATCGGGTAACGCACGGGCGCCGGGCGCCAAAGTGATGAAAATCCGGTACGCCTTTTGGGAGCAATGGAAGCATGAAGAATTTTAACCACGACGAACCTTTGGTTCGTTGTGGTTCGTGGTTCATTTTTTATCCCTGATGAAAAAGTAAATGATACCGCGCCTCCGCCGCTTCACTTCACACGTTGTACTGCATTTCTTCTTCGGCGCTGTTGGGCGGAAAGAGGTAGAGATCGGGAAGCTTGAAGGTACGGCCCATTGAGAAGGAAACGGCGGACTGGATCTCGCTGGTTACCGGGATTTTGAAGAAGTGGTTAAGCGGTTCATAGCCGGGGCTTTCGATTTTTACCAGGTATTCGAAAATTTTCCGGGCCTCCGGCGTTTCGGCGGGAATCGGATTGGGCCAGAAGGTAAAGGTACCCTCGGTGTTGGAGACAAGGGAATAGGGATTCTGCCAGTTGCAGTCCTTCATAATTACCAGTTCGCCGTTGCGGTGGAGTTCGATTTTTATTCCCGCCATAGGGGCAAAGGTGGTGCCGTTAAAAATTCGCCCTACAATGGTAGGGATATTGAAAACCGGCGTATTCGGCGCGGCCGCCCGTCCGGCCAGGTTCTCGCTGTGAACCGCGTCGGGGCGCAGGTTGTGGTTTACCCGTTTAAGCCCTTCGTAAACAAGAGAAGCGATATCGGCTTCGATTTGCTGCCTTTCGATTCCTTCATTTTCCAGCCGCGCTACTCCCCGATTTGAAACCACGTAGCGGGGCTCGCTGCGATTCAGTACATAGCAGGCGGTGTCCATCTGGCACTGATTACAAAGGCAGAATTTTTCCGGATTACCTTCGTCTTTTATTGAATCAAAAATTGTCCGAATTTTGCTAAAAACGATATCTTCAGTGGCATTATGAATGTCCATATTCCGGCCCCCCTTACCCGATGTACCCAGAGGCAATTTCAAAATCCGATATTTTGGAATTGCCTCCCTGTTATAAATATAACCATTTTTTCCCAATATTCAATGGCCTATATCCCGTCGAACCATAGGTTCAAGCCCGCCCCCGGCTTTTATCCGTTCCTCGAAAACGGGGTTGACAAAAATCCTGATGGTATACAAGGTTTTTACAAAGGAATTCACCGTTTCCGCTTTAAAGGCGCTGGAGCTTTCACCAAAATACCGCCCCTCGTCCCGCACAAAGAGACCCGTCTCAAAAGAGGCCGGTTCCGGTACATCAATAACCAGATCCTCCCCGGAAAGGGGGATGCCCGCCCTTCGCAATTCCTCCGCCAGGGCTTCCTCGTACCCGGAACGGCCCCTGATGTCCCTAAGGCGGCGCTCATCTTCCCCGGTAAAGGGAATTTCCGCGGCAACAACGTACAGCCGCCCTTCCCATACCGCCTTTGCCATAAAACCCGCGGAAGACGGGCCGTCCGCCCCAAGGCGATCCTTTAACAGGCTGAAAAGGCTCTGATCATCAAGATCGTAGAGTTCTTCCCCGGAGATTAAGCCCGATTCCAATCCCCGGAGCAGGCTTTTTTTTATCATGGCGGTGGCGGAACGAACCTGCCGGTGCCAGTACACTGTCCGGTACATAAGGTATTTGGAAAAGAGGATGGATTCAACACTGGGAATACCCCGGGAATCGATATCCGCGCCCCGTTCAGGGTGAGGGTAAAGCCGGGAGAGAATGAAATCCACATCCTGGGCGCCGTATGGAACCCCGCAGCAACGGGCGTCCCGGTTGAGGTAATCGAGTTTGTCGGGGTCAAGACAGCCGGAAAGAAGCTTCCGGTAGAAGAGGAGCTCCCGGCCGCCGCCGGGAAGGTTTTTATCGACAATGGCGGCGGTAAACTCCGGATCGGCGCCGGCCGCGGCCGTAAGGCTTTTTACAGGTTCGGAAAGAATAATTTCACCGGTCAGATCTTCATGGGAGCGAAGGGGCAGTTCTTTGAGAGAATGGGTGTAGGGAAAATGCCCCAGATCGTGGAGCAGGCAGGCGCAGAGAAAGGAACGAACCCCCTCGGGACTTAGCCATTCTTCGGCGCCCCTTTCCGCCAGATTCTGGAGCAGCCGCCTTCCCAGGTGGTAAACGCCGATGGAATGGGCTGCCCTGGTATGGGTCGCGCCGGGATAAACCCGGAATACGGGCCCAAGCTGAAAAATACGGCAAAGCCGCATAAAGGGGGCGGAGGCGGTCAGCGCCGCCAAACCGGGGGTAAGGTAGATGTGTCCCCAGAGAAGATCCCGCACGGGATCGGTGTAGCCCCCGGTCAGGGCTTCCTGAACAGAAATTCCCATTGTTTTATCATAACCGTTTTAACCGGTTCCGCAAGGGGCCGCCCCCGGAGGACTCGATCTTTATGCCCCGTATGATTAGAATAATAAAAGAGTCTAGGGTATGACAGGAAAATTGATAGCCTTGGGACTGGGGGCGGCGCTTCTGTTTGCCGCGGTGGTACGCCTTCCCGCCCAGAACAACGCGGCCGGCGGGGAACCCGGCGGCACGGAGAGCGCGGAGGATTCCGCCGATTTTTCCCGGGGATCGATTCCGGAAGAGCTTCTGCGGCCGCGGCGCGGGGAGGCTCCCCGTTATCCCGTTGATACGGTTATCGGCGCGCTGGGGCAGGGGGAGGCTCCCGCCGAAGCTTATCTCTTTGCCCGCGAAGTCCTGGCTGCCCTGACCGCCGGAAACAAAGACGCGCCCGGTCTTTCCGCCATGAACAGCGTTTCGCTTGAGGGTTTTCTTTCCCTGCTGGAAACAATAAGTCCCCGGAGTTACCGGATCGGAAGCGGCCGCGGAGAGCCGGACGGAGCGGTTTCATTCCTTGTCCGCTTTATCGGCCGGGAACAGGGAATCGCCGGGGAGCTGTTTGTCAGGCAGGAAGATCCGCCTCCGGACAGGCCGGCCGCCGCGGAGGCCGGAACAGAAGCGGCAGCTTCCGCGGGCGCGGAACGGACCGCCGCGGCAAACGGAGGCGCGGACACAAGACCTCCGGGCGGGTGGATTTTTGAAGATCTTATTCTGGAGGAAGCCCGGAACAGGGAGGATGAAAACAAAGACGCCGGGCAGCGTTTTGATTTTTCTCCCTACGAGCGGTTCTTTTAGGACCCGGAAGTTTCAAGGAAGGCTGATGGCAACACCGATTAAACGGATCGAAAAAGATTTTCTTCTCAAGGTACTGTACGACGAACAGATCCCGATCATGTATCTAAGGGATCGTACCGAATATATACTTATTTTGGAAAAACCCGCGAAAAGCGAAATTGTGTTTCGCGCCGACAGGCCCATCAGCAAACTCAAGATCAGAAGCAAGCTGGATCTGATGTTCGATTACCGGGGGCAGGTAATCATCT